>NZ_JBASXC010000065.1:0-42939 GCF_049276775.1 Rhodoluna sp. | reverse complement strand
CCACTTGCCTACTCGCTTTCTCTGGTGAGCGCACTGGTTTACATTCTTGCTACGGTTTCGTTGGCGTCAAAGGCAAAAATGTGGAGACCGGTTGCTCTGGCTTCGGTAATTTTTGAATTGGTTGGAGTTTTGGCTGTCGGAATACTGTCTTTTGTATCTCCGGAGCTATTTGCCCACCCGAGTGTTTGGTCGGGCTTTGGTTCGGGATACGGATATATCCCACTACTCCTTCCAATTCTTGGCCTGTTATGGATTAGAAAGACCAACAGGGACTCCTAGCTTGCTCACCTTCAACTCGCTCTCCTCAATACCTGACGACTTTGGACCAACGGCCGTCACGATCGGCAAATTCGATTGCCTTCATTTGGGACACCAGGCGCTTTTTACCGAGGTGATTGACGCGGCCGCCGATCTAAATTTGTTGCCTACGGTTGTGACGTTTGATCGTCACCCGGACCATTTGCTCAGACCCGAGCGCGCCAAGCTTCCAATTCTTGGCCCGGGACAAAAGTCTCAACTGATTTCAGGATTTGGAATTTCAGCCATGTTGCAGCTCGAATTCAATAAGGCATTGGCAGATCTAACACCGGAACAGTTTGTTAAGCAGATCCTTATCGAGGGTCTCAACGCCAAGCTGGTTTTGGTTGGCGAGGGCTTTAGATTCGGAAGTCAGGGTTCTGGAAATTTTCAAACCCTTTTGGAACTTGGTGCCACTAACGGCTTCGAAGTTCGTGAGGTGAAGCGCGTACAGGTCGAGGGGGAAGTGGTTTCCACTACCCGGGTTCGTGAAGAACTTGACCTGGGAAATGTGAAGCTTGTGAGCCAAATGCTCGGGCGAGACCACGAGGTGAGCGGAATGGTCGAGCACGGGCTAAAAATTGGAAGAAAAATTGGCTTTCCAACGGCGAACATCGCACGCGATGCAGAGGGTTATTTACCGCTAGACGGGGTCTATGCAGGCTGGCTTATCGCCGAAGGTGTTCGCTACCCGGCGGCACACTCGGTCGGGATCAATGAAACATTTCAGGCTGTTCCCAGGCTCGTTGAATCACACGTTTTAGATGAGACCGAGCTTGATTTATATGACCAGGTGGTCCAGTTAGAGTTTGTGGATTTTGTTAGGCCGGTTGCCAAATTTGATGGGGTTGACTCACTTGTGGCCCAAATCCATCTAGATTTAGTTGTTGTCAGAGAGCAGTTAGGACTGTAGATGAACAAAGTATCTTTTGTTGACTCCGTAAAGTCAGTTTTTGTTAATTGGAAAAAGTTCAAGGGTGTTGCAACAAGACGTGAGTACTGGTTTTTTGTGCTTTTCACCATCCTGATTGGGCTGGTGTTCTCGACAATCGAGTCCGTGATTTGGCCACCTGTTGAAACCGATGACCTCATAGAAGCAATAAATCAGCCCACACCCATCACCAGCGCCATGGCACTGATTTTGCTTATTCCAACGCTCTCGGTCACTTCCAGAAGGCTTCAAGACGCCGGCTGGTCAGGCAAATGGTTATTCCTTTATCTGGCACCGCTTATCCCTCTGGCCCTTGGGGTTTTTGGGGTAATTAGCTACTTGGAATCCGCAGTGGTTCCAGAGGTAGAGGCGCTGGCTGTCTCAGTTGCCTACTTCGTTCCAACTCTGTTGCTGACATTTGCGATTCAGGTGTTTTTGCTGGTTTTGTGTCTTCTTCCCTCAAAGCCGAAAGAGGCTGGCAACAAGTACGCCCCAGAGGCCTAGATCGTAGGGACTGGCGCCGGGACCGCCAGCTGAGGTAGGCTTTCAAAGTTGCCGTGTATCGGCCGCGGATAAACAGAGTAAAAGACAACGGGTCTTTTACGCCGCGCAGCGAATCGAAGGAAATAAAAGTGTCACTAGATGCAAAAGTAAAAAACGACATCATCGCCCAGTACGCAACTCACCCAGGTGATACCGGTTCTCCTGAGGTTCAGGTTGCAGTTTTGTCCCAGCGAATCAAGGATCTAACCGAGCACCTAAAGGACCACAAGCACGATCACCACTCTCGTCGCGGCCTACTTCTCATGGTTGGTCAGCGTCGCCGTTTGCTTGGATACCTGCAGAAGGTAGACATCAACCGCTACCGCGCTCTTATTGAGCGCCTCGGCATCCGCCGCTAATCTAGTAATCACCAGTGTTTGCCTAGTTTCCTAGGCTTATTTGGCTTACCCTGTTAGGCTTTAGGTTGAGCGATGAAGATTGATTTGCTGGTCTTCGGTGGTGGATCTTGGGAAATGCCCCAAGTTTTTCTACTGACGATCAGGCAGCGGCTCAATCTGAGCCACAAAAATCTTTACATTCATCCTCACCTAAAGTGCGTTCACTCAAACGTTGAGTGACAAAAACGCGCGTTTATATCAAAGAGGAGGGACCATGGAAGGTCCAGAAATTAAATCAGCCGAAGCAGTAATTGATAACGGCAAATACGGAAAGCGAACCATTCGCTTCGAAGCGGGACGTCTAGCGCAGCAGGCGCAGGGTTCGGCAGCTGTCTATCTAGACGGCGAAACAATGCTGTTTTCAGCAACCAGCGCGAGCAAACAGCCAAAGGACAACTTTGACTTCTTCCCGCTGACCATTGACGTCGAAGAAAGAATGTATGCCGCGGGACGAATCCCGGGATCATTCTTCCGTCGCGAGGGTCGCCCGTCGACCGAGGCCATCTTGGCCTGTCGTCTAATCGACCGGCCACTTCGCCCATCATTCGTTGATGGCCTAAGAAACGAAATCCAGGTTGTTGTGACAGTCATGGCTATTGAGCCAGATGAGTTGTATGACGTAATCGCAATCAACGCGGCTTCGATGTCGACTCAGATTGCCGGCTTGCCATTCTCGGGTCCAATCGGTGGAGTGCGAGTAGCACTCATCGATGGACAGTGGGTTGCATTCCCTAAGCACTCTCAGCTTGAGAAGGCAGTCTTCAATATGGTTGTGGCAGGAAGACTGATCGTTGAAAACGGTAAAGAAGACATCGCAATCATGATGGTTGAGGCAGAAGCCTCAGAGAACGCTTGGGACCTAATCAAGAACCAGGGCGCAACCGCTCCAAATGAAGAGGTTGTTTCTCAAGGCCTTGAGGCATCCAAGCCATTCATCAAGGAACTTATCTTGGCTCAGCAAAAACTAGCTGCCATGGCTTCTCGTGAAGCTGGAAGCTACCCAGTCTTCTTGCCATACACCGACGAGTTCTACGCAATGGTTGAAAAAGAAACCGAGACTGATCTTGCTCGCATCTACCAGGTAGCTGACAAACAGTCTCGTCAGGACCAGGACGACGCCTACAAGGCACAGGTCAAGGAAAAGCTAGCGGCGACCGTTTCTGAAGAAGAAATGGCAATGTTTAGCGCAGCCTACAAGTCCGTGACCAAGAAGGTCATGCGTCACCGTGTTCTTGAAGAGGGAATTCGTATCGATGGCCGTGGCCTTCGAGACATCCGTCAGGTGGATGCTGAAGTTTCGGTTATTCCTCGCGTTCACGGCTCGGCGATCTTCCAGCGTGGAGAGACCCAGATTCTTGGTGTCACAACCTTGAACATGTTGAAAATGGAGCAGCAGATCGACTCACTTTCACCGGTGACCAAGAAGCGCTACATGCACAACTACAACTTCCCTCCTTACTCAACCGGTGAAACCGGTCGAGTTGGAACTCCAAAGCGTCGCGAGATCGGACACGGAGCTCTTGCAGAGCGTGCTTTGGTGCCGGTTCTTCCGGCAAGGGATGAGTTCCCGTATGCCATTCGTCAGGTATCCGAGGCCCTCGGGTCAAACGGTTCCACCTCAATGGGTTCGGTTTGTGCATCGACGCTTGCGCTTCTAAACGCTGGTGTGCCACTTCGGGCACCGGTTGCAGGTATTGCGATGGGTCTAATCTCAGACACGGTTGATGGCAAGGTTCGCTACGCGGCTTTGACTGACATCTTGGGTGCAGAAGATGCACTTGGAGACATGGACTTCAAGGTTGCCGGTACCTCTGAGTTTGTGACAGCTATTCAGCTGGACACCAAGCTTGATGGAATTCCCGCTTCGGTTTTGGATGGAGCATTGCTTCAGGCCAAGGAAGCCAGACTTCACATCCTCGGAGTCATGAACCAGGCAATCTCTGAGCCAGACGAGATGGCGCCAACCGCGCCTCGCGTTATCTCCGTGAAGATTCCACTGGACAAGATCGGAGAAGTCATCGGACCTAAGGGCAAGATGATCAACCAGATCCAGGACGACACCGGAGCTGACATTTCGATTGAGGACGACGGAACCGTTTACATCGGTGCCGTAGACGGTCCTTCCGCCGATGCTGCCAAGGCAGCCATCAACGCGATCGCCAACCCTCACGTACCTGAGATCGGCGAGCGATTCCTCGGAACCGTTGTGAAGCTAGCCACCTTTGGTGCCTTTGTTTCGCTGGTTCCAGGTCGCGATGGCCTGCTACACATCTCGGAGCTAAAGAAGATGGCTGGTGGCAAGCGAGTCGAGAACGTCGAAGACGTGCTTGAGGTTGGTCAGCGTATCCAGGTTGAAATCTCCAAGATTGACGATCGTGGAAAGCTATCGCTTTCACCGGTTGACGCTGAGGAAGCGTAAGCCATCCTTTTATGACCGAGATTATTCTCCCGTTAGAACAATCTGATCTTTCGTTCACCGCTTCGGGGGGCTCTTCTGTTCGCAGGAGTGTCCTTCCAAGCGGTGTTCGCATTCTGACAGAGCAGGTTCCGGGCAGCCAGAGTGTTTCAGTTTCCTTTTCGGTTGCTGTTGGCTCGCGCGATGAGACGAATAATCACTTTGGGTCCACTCACTTTTTAGAGCACCTCTTGTTTAAGGGCACCAAAAAGCGCACCGCAATGGATATCGCTATAGCCTTTGACTCGGTTGGCGGCTCGTCTAATGCCTCGACGGGCAAAGAGCACACCTCTTACTACGCCAAGGTTTCCCAAAAAGCCCTTCCGATTGCCGTTGATGTAATAGCGGACATGCTGACCTCGAGCTTGATCGATCCGGTTGAGTTTGAAAATGAGCGTCCGGTAATTCTGGAAGAGCTCGCGATGAACGATGATGACCCTCAGGATGTTGTTCACGAGGCTTTTTCAACTGCGGTACTCGGCGATCACCCGCTGGGAAGACCAATCGGCGGCACAGTGGAAACCATCACCGCTGTTTCAAGAGATGCGGTCTGGGAGCACTATCAAAACAATTATCGTCCCAAGGATCTGGTTGTTGTGGCGGCTGGAGCAGTTGATCACCAGGAACTTATCCAGCTGGTCGAAAAAGGTCTTTCTGAAGCGGGTTGGGATTTGGGGTCAGCCTCGAATCCGGTTCCAAGAAGATTGCTACACCCGGCCAAAATTTCTCGTGGCGCCAAGCTTCAGGTGATTCATCGTCCAATCTCACAGGTAAACATTTTGGTTGGCTCCGAAGGTCTTTATGTTGATGATCCCAGAAGGTATGCGATGGGTGTTTTGAATACAGTCTTGGGTGGCGGCATGAGCTCGAGGCTCTTCCAGGAGATTCGTGAAAAGCGCGGACTGGCTTACTCGGTTTACTCCTTCAACCAGGGATATTCTGATGCCTCGACCTTCGGTCTTTACGCCGGTTGCTCGCCAGCCAAAGCCCAGGAGGTCACGGAGCTCATGATTGCCGAACTTGAGAAGGTTGCCAACAGCGGCATTACACATGATGAACTAGGCCTTGCCAAGGGGAATATATCCGGGTCGTTGGCTCTAAAGTTTGAATCCAACCAGGCCAGAATGTCTAGGCTGGCAAGTGCGGAGATAGTGGCGGGGGAGTTCATGGACCTGGATGACACCATCGCACGCTTTGATTCGGTCGAGCTGCCCGAGGTTCAGGATTTGGCTCAGGACCTAATTACTAGAGATCGATCAATTGTTGCAGTCGGAGATGTAACCGAATCGATGTTTGAGAAGTTCGTCAAGTAGATTTTTAGTCGATAGATTTATTCCGTGTCAGTCAAAATCTCAATTCTCGGCTCTTCCGGCCGGATGGGTCAGCTGACCCTCAAGCTCATCGAGCAGTCACCTGACCTCGTGCTTCACTCGGCATTAACCTCTAAAAACTCGATTGCCGAGTCTACGGGTGCTGATTTGCTGATTGATCTGACCAAGCCCGAGGCATCAACGGCGATTGTTGACTACGCGATAAGGAACAACCTGAGACTATTGGTTGGCACAAGCGGCTGGACCAAAGAAAAACTCGCCGCCGTTGAAAAACAAATTATTGACTCTTCAGCAACCGTGACAATCATTCCTAATTTCTCGATCGGATCGGTTCTAGCCACCAAGTTTGTTGCTGAGGCCGGGAAATACTTCGACCAAATCGAAATAACTGAGACCCACCACCCTAAAAAACTAGACGCCCCTTCCGGAACTTCGCTTTTTACATCGCAGGCTATTTCCGCTTCAAGAGGGGGCAGGCCCGCCAGCCCGGTTACCGAAAGTAACAAGGCTCCTCTTTTCAACGGTATTCCAATCACTAGCCTTCGAATCGAGGGTGCTCACGCCGAGCAAGAGGTATCGCTAGCGGCACCGAATGAGAGTTTGTATGTCAAGCACGTGGTGACCTCGCACGAGGTTTATTCACAGGGAATTTTGCTGGCAATCAAAAAGACCATGGAGCTAACCGGTCTAACAGTTGGACTGTTACCGCTTCTTGAGGATAGCTAATTGAACTCAGCTAAGGCAGGTGCCCTTTTCATGACGGCACTGGTTCTGGTCTATGTGGTGCTTATTGCCGAGAGATCCTATGCATTGATTCTTTCGCAAGATGTAATTGGTGTTGCGCTGGGCTCACTAATGCTTTTTTTGCCTGCGGTAGCTTTTTGGGCAATTGCTATGGAGCTTCGGTTTGGGCTTCGCATTGAAAAACTTGGCAAGGTTTTGATGGAAGAAAATGCTTGGCCTCGGTTTGATTTTGAGTACCGACCATCTGGTCGTCCAACTAAAGCCTCGGCAGAGGCCGTGTTCGATGACCACCGTAAGTATGTTGAAGCGGATGAGAAAAGCTGGAGAGCCTGGTTCGCACTCGGATTGGCCTACGACGCGGCAGGGGATCGAGCTAGGGCCAGAAAATCAATGCGGGAAGCAATTGCCCTAGCGAATAACTCCAAGTCGCTTGAGCCCTAGATACATCTGGCAGCCGAGGCAGTAGGCAAAAGCTGCGTTTAGGAATGCGGCAATGAAAGCTGCTGCTGCCGCAATCGGCAAGGCGTTTGGTACTGCAAGCAAGTGAAGAAAAAATCCGGTGCCGGTTACAATCAATCCAACAACCTGGGCGAAACGAACAGGTCTCGCGTCTTCGAGAACGGTTGGGGCCTGAAGTACTTTTCTAAGCGTGAATTTATAGACGTAGCTGTAGGGGTGCTTGGCTGGGCCTAGAGCCGAACCAATTACGAACATCAAGACGATAAAGCCCATAACTAAAAATGCGGTGGGGACGGTAGCCGCTTCAAGCGACAGGTAGATAACCACCAGAAGAAGTATCGAGGTGATGCCAGCTCCGAATCTTGGTCCGCGCGGGTCTAGTTGTTTCGGTGCCATTTATTTCTCCAACTTTGCTAGTTCTTCAGCTATTACGTTTTGCCTGGGTGCGCCGCCGATGCGAGCCTTAACCATGCCGTGCTTATCAAGAATCAGTGTGGTGGGGGTTTGCATGATTGAAAAATGTGCCGCTAGCTCCATCCGGTCAGTGATGTCGACCTCGATGTGTTTGAGTCCCGTGGTGGCTTTCTCAAGTTCTCCATAGAGCCTGGCGGTAGCAACACAGATGCTGCAGACCTCGGTTGAGAACTGGAGTAAGGTTGCCATTTTGCCGAAGCTCTGAACCTGTTGTCCACCCTTTGTCGCCTTGAGCTTAGATAGATCAACTAGCTCCCCTGAGCGAACCAGCTTGGCTCGACCGGTTCTTGCCTTCCACCAAAAGCCAGCAGCTAAGCCAAAAGCCACCAAGATGCCAATCAGCGCTATTCGGTTGTCCACTTACTGCTCCTTTTGGGAATTTACTTCTCTAGCTAGATAACTTCAAAAAACAAAAAATTATGCCCGATTTGGGGCCTTAGTTAAACTCACGGCCTCGCCTGTCCGGCCCCCACCCCGCTTCTTACTAAGATATTAGGAATGTCTTAGGTAATTTTTAGGTCCGATGTCACGGTCGAGCTGGTCCGCGCCAACGCGAGCGATCAGGATGTGCTTTTTGCTGCCCGGGTTTCCACCCAGGGCGAGCAATCTCTTGAAGCTGCTACCGCAAACAAAGACGCTGAAACTGATAAGCGCGACAGAGGCCTAATCAACTACCTGATGCGGGACCGTCACGGTTCCCCTTTTGAGCACAACTCAATGACTTTTTATGTTCAGGCGCCAATTTTTGTCTTCAGAGAGTTCATGCGTCACCGCATCGCAAGCTACAACGAGGAATCGGGTCGCTACAAAGAGCTCTCCCCGGTTTTCTACGTTCCAGGACCGGATCGCAACCTGGTGCAAACTGGTAAAACCGGTCACTACGAATTTCATCCAGGCTCCGCGGAGCAGATTGCCCTGGTCGAGCAAGAAGCCCGCACCGCATCAATAACCGCCTACGAGTCTTATAAGCGCATGCTTGAAGCAGGGGTTGCTAGGGAAGTCGCAAGAATTGTTTTGCCACTGAACATCTACTCGAGTATGTATGTGACGATGAACTCAAGAGCCTTGATGAACTTCCTGAGCCTTCGTACCAAGCGCGAGGGGACTCACTTCCCTTCTTACCCGCAGCGTGAAATCGAGATGTGCGCCGAGAAGATGGAAGATGAGTGGGCAAAGCTCATGCCATACAGCTACGAGACCTTCAATCAAAACGGTCGAGTAGCACCATAAGTTGGCCTTGGGCTAGGGTTTAGACATGCCAACGCAAAACAAGGACATATTCGGCCAGGTACTGGTGGCACTTGTTACGCCCATGAGCGCAGACGGTGAGGTCGACTGGGACTCCACCGAAAAGCACATCGACTACGTAATCTCCAACGGGGCTGACGGAGTTGTGATGACCGGAACAACCGGTGAGACCTCAACACTGACTGATGCCGAGAAGATCAAGCTCGTCGAGGTTGGAAAGTCCGTTGCCGCGGGCAGAGCCAAGATCATCACCGGAGGTGGCTCTAACGAAACAGCTCACGCCATGCAGCTATACAAGCAGAGCGAAAAAGCCGGTGCTGATGGCGTAATGATTGTGACTCCTTACTACAACAAGCCAACCCAGGCCGGAATCTTGACGCACTTTAGATTGATCGCCGACTCAACTGACCTGCCGGTTATCTTGTATGACATTCCCGGTAGAACCGGCGTTGCTATCTCCCAGCAGACTTTCCATCGCGCCGCAAAGCACCCGAACATAGTTGCCGTGAAAGATGCGGTTGGCGATTTGGCGCAGGCATCGAGACTAATGAACGAGACTGACTTGATGTATTTCTCAGGCGATGACTCGAATGTTTTGCCACACCTTGCTATTGGTGCTACTGGCCTCATCGGCGTCACCGCCAACGTCGCTCCTGCCGCCTATCGGGAGATAGTTGATGCCACTAACCGCAATGACTTCCATCACGCGCTTACCGTCCACAACTCGCTTGAGCCACTGCAGCGCGCAATCATGACAAACGTTCCAGGAACCGTGGCCGCCAAGTATGTGCTGCACGGTTTAGGAAAGATTTCGTCTCCTAGAGTCCGTTTGCCGCTCGTTGGGCCAGAAGACGACGAAGCCGCTCGCATCGAAGACGGTATAGAGAAGGTTGGAGAAATTCCAGGCCTTTCGTTTGCAAACTTTAGACCAGATAGAAATGCTGCCGCCGGTGGTGCCCTGCCGAAGGTGGCTGGCACAACGAGGTAGTTTTTCAAGAAAGAAGACTGTGGTTCAAACCCTGCCTAACCCGGCGCCGCTCAAAAAAGATGTAATGCGAATTATTCCACTTGGTGGAATTGGCGAAATCGGTCGAAACATGACCGTCTTTGAAATCAACGGCAAAATCCTGATTGTTGACTGCGGTGTGCTGTTCCCGGAAGAGCACCAGCCCGGTGTTGATGTGATCTTGCCCGACTTTAGCTACCTGAAGAACCGACTCGATGACATCATCGGCATCGTGCTAACCCACGGTCACGAGGACCACATCGGGGGAGTGCCCTATCTTCTTCGCATGCGCGGTGACATACCAATTCTTGGCTCTTCTTTGACCCTCGCCTTCATCGAGGCAAAGCTAAAAGAGCATCGCCTACCGGCTTACACCCACACCGTGCGAGAGGGAGACATCGAGGTTATGGGCGATTTTGAGCTCGAGTTCATAGCCGTTAACCACTCGATTCCAGACGCTCTCGCAGTTCTTATCAAGTCCAAGGCTGGAACCATCTTGCACACCGGTGATTTCAAGATGGATCAGATTCCATTAGATGGCCGAATTACCGACCTTCGAGCTTTCGCTCGAATCGGCGAAGCCGGACTTGATCTATTTTTGTGTGACTCGACCAATGCCGATGTTCCTGGCTTTACACCGTTAGAAAAAGACATCGGTCCGGTTCTGCAGGATGTTATCAATCGCGCTACCAAGCGAGTTATTGTGGCGTCATTTTCTTCTCACGTGCATAGAGTTCAGCAGGTTATTGATGCAGCCGTTGCGAACGACCGCAAGGTCGTGATGGTTGGGCGCTCGATGGTTCGAAACATGCAGATCGCTGCCGAGCTTGGCTACCTAAAAGTTCCAGATGACTGCATAGTCGACGTCAAAGAGTCACACAAGCTAGACCCCGCGAAGCTCGTGTTCATGTCCACCGGTAGCCAGGGCGAGCCGATGGCGGTGCTTTCCAGAATGGCAAAGCTTGAGCACGACATCGAAATAGCCGAGGGTGACACCGTTATTTTGGCCAGCTCTTTGATTCCTGGAAACGAGAATGCGGTCTATCGAGTTATCGATGGACTCACTAAGCTCGGGGCAAACGTGATTCACAAAGGGAACGCCAAGGTCCACGTCTCGGGTCACGCCGCAGCCGGTGAGCTTTTGTACGTTTATAACATCCTGAAGCCCAAAAACGTCATGCCGGTGCACGGCGAATACCGTCACCTGGTGGCAAACGCCAAGGTTGCTGAGGCAACCGGCATAGACCCAGAAAACATCATCTTGGCCGAGGACGGATTCGTAATCGACTTAGCCAACGGCGAAGCCAAGGTAGTTGGCGAGGTCGAGTGTGGGCTGCTGTATGTCGATGGAAAAACCGTTGGAACCATCACCGAGGAAGATTTACACGACCGCAGAGTTTTGGCTGAAGAGGGCTTTATCTCGGTGTTCGTGGTTATCGATCCAAACACCGGACTAATAACTGCCGGACCTGAAATCAGGGCCCGGGCCTTTGCCGAGGAAGATCACGTCTTTGACGCGGTCAAGCCGCAGATTGAAAAGGCGCTCTTGCAAGCCGGTAGAGAGGGTATTCGAGACACCCACGCCCTCCAGCAGGTAATTCGAAGAAGTGTCGGAGGCTGGGTTTCGAAGGCCCACCGCAGAAAGCCCATGATCATTCCGGTGGTTATTCACGGCTAGCCGCTCTAGCTTCCGCGAGTTTTGGGCCCTGCGCTAGTAGTTTGTAAGCCATGGCAACCAGAAAATCGTCGCCTTCGTCAAAGCGCGCCCCAGCCAAGACCCAGGTGCTAAAAACCAAGACTCAAGGTGCAAATCCTTCGCACCCAATGGTTCGCTTTTTCTTGGTTTTAGCCCATGGCTTCGGCGGTGCCGCGAGAGCTCTGTCGCCCGACAAGATAGATAAAGCGGACCGTCGCGACGGTTTCCCCTTCCTCTTGGCAATCCTCGGGGTCTTGGGCATTGTCTTTGGCTGGTTTCTGATTCAGGAGAGCTGGGCTCAGACCCTGAATTCCTGGACCTTTGGATTGTTATTTGGACCAGTTTCCTTTGTCCTGCCGGTAGTCATGATCATCTTTGCCATTTTTTTGGCTCGCCACCCATCGACAGTTAGGGATAACTCCAGAATTGGTGTTGGGCTGTTTTTGATGCTGATAACCGTTTCTGGCTTTTTCCACCTATTTAGCTCTCAACCTCAGCCAACCGATGGCGTGATGGCTTTGGCTTCAGCCGGTGGGTTGTTCGGATGGCTGATCGCAATACCGTTCTTGGCAACCGTGACCATCTGGGGAGCGGCGCCAATCCTTGCAGGAATTGGCTTCGTGGCGGTATTGATTATGACCAAAACCGCTCCAAATAAAATCGGACAGCGACTTCGTCAGCTTTACGAGTACCTATTCGGTTCAGCCTTAGGGGGAGCTCATCAGGCTCATGATTTGGAAGAGCAAGTATCTGACGCCTTCGATGGCACCAAAGTTCCGTGGTGGCGAAAAGGTAAAAAAGACGAGGGGTCCTTCGAATCAGCCCTAGTCCAAACCGATGAAGCTACCGATTTGGTGGAGCAGCTCTTTGATGAGCCAGCCCCGCAGACTAAAGAGATTCCAGTAATCCAAGAGTCAGAAATTGAGCCTGAAGCTCTTTTTGAAGCCGAAGAAGAGCCGGTTGCACAAGTTGGAAAGATTAACCGAACTTACAAACTTCCCGACCAGTCGCTTCTGGGCGCGGGCACAGTTCCAAAGCTTCGGTCGGAGGTCACCGACGAGGTGGTTGCTTCGATTAGTGCCGTCTTCAGCGAGTTCGATATCGAGGCAAGCGTGACGGGTTTCTCAAGGGGCCCAACGGTCACCAGGTACGAAGTTGAGCTAGCAGCGGGAGTGAAGGTTGAGGCGGTAACGCGTCTTGCCAGCAACATCTCCTACGCGGTTGCCTCCAACGAGGTGCGAATACTTGCACCTATTCCGGGCAAGAGCGCAATCGGTATCGAGATACCAAACACCGACCGTGAGACTGTTTCATTGGGAGATGTGCTGCGCTCGCAAAATGCCAAGCTGTCTCAGCACCCTTTGACCATCGGAATCGGTAAGGATGTCGAGGGTGGGTTCGTTGTTGCAAACCTAGCGAAGATGCCCCACCTGTTGGTTGCCGGTGCAACCGGTGCCGGTAAGTCCAGCTTTGTGAACGCCATGATCACATCGATATTGATGCGGGCCAAACCCGCCGAGGTCAGGCTGGTTCTGATTGATCCAAAGCGCGTTGAGCTAGCCGCCTACCAGGGTGTCCCGCACCTGATTACACCAATCATCACTAACCCGAAGAAAGCGGCCGAGGCGCTGCAGTGGGTAGTCAAAGAAATGGACATGCGCTACGACGACCTGGCCTCCTTCGGTTTCAAGCACATCGATGATTTCAACCGGGCGGTTGTTGCGGGAGAGCTATTTGTTCCAGAGGGTTCAACCAGAAAGCTTCAGCCGTACCCTTACCTGCTGGTGGTGGTTGACGAGCTTGCAGACTTGATGATTGTTGCCCCTAGAGATGTCGAAGATTCCATTGTTCGAATAACTCAGCTCGCCCGTGCCTCAGGTATTCACCTGGTGCTTGCGACCCAGAGACCATCGGTTGATGTGGTGACGGGGTTGATAAAGGCGAACGTTCCTTCTCGCTTGGCTTTCTCGGTTTCTTCCGTGACAGATTCCAGGGTTATTTTGGATCAGCCGGGAGCCGAAAAACTGGTTGGCCAGGGGGATGCACTGTTTTCTCCGATGGGAACCAATAAACCAATTCGAGTTCAGGGTGCCTGGGTTGGAGAGGTGGAGCTTCATGCCGTTGTCTCCCACGTCAAGGCCCAGATGGAGCCGGAGTATCGAAGTGACGTGGCGGCAACGGTGACCGCCAAGGTGGTCGATGCCGACATCGGGGATGACCTAGAGGTATTGCTTCAGGCGACCGAATTGATTGTGAACTCGCAGTTTGGCTCTACGTCGATGCTGCAGCGAAAGCTAAGAGTTGGCTTTGCCAAGGCTGGAAGACTGATGGACCTGTTGGAATCGAGAAACATCGTTGGCCCCTCGGAAGGTTCTAAAGCTCGGGATGTGTTGGTGAAGCCAGAGCAACTGGCCACGGTGCTGGGGCAGCTTCGAGGCGATGTCCCACAGACTATGGCTGTTGATTCCGGGGTAATTCAGACAAACGGAGACGAAGACGGCGATGAGGATGCGTGGCAGCTGACGGGTAGAACGTGAATATCCCAAACGCCATAACGCTTGCTCGAATTGCTCTGGTTCCGATTTTTGTTTTTCTACTACTGATTGCAGAAGGTGCCAACTCGGTTGAGCGCTGGGTGGCCATCGCAGTTTTTGTTCTTGCGATCTCTACCGACGGTTTAGATGGGGCTATTGCCAGAAAGACCAATAAGGTCACAAACCTTGGCAAGATTTTAGATCCGATTGCCGACAAGGCGCTTCTGGGTGGAGCACTTCTGACACTTTCTCTTCTTGGTGAAATCGATTGGTGGATCACGGTTTTGATTTTGGCGCGTGAGCTTTCGGTGACGCTTTATCGGGTGGTTGTTGTAAAGAGAAAAGTCATTGCCGCAACTCAGGCTGGAAAACTAAAGACCATATTCCAAGGAGTTGCCATCGGAGCGGTGCTTGCCCCGTTTGAAGTGTGGGCGTCGGCCTGGACATTTTTCGAGCAAGGTTTGTTGTTTGTTGCTTTGGGTGCAACTCTAATTTCGGGAGCAAAGTTTTTTTTGGCGGCAAATAAAAAATGATTGCCGCAGAGCAGATACTGGAAGCACTTAGGTCGGCAAAGAAAAAACTTGTGATTGCCGAATCGCTTACCGGTGGATTACTAACGGCGGAGTTTGCGAAAGTGGCTGGAGCATCCGATGTCTTGCTAACGGGAATTGTTGCCTACGACACTAGGTTGAAACATCAGCTGCTCGGGGTTTCGAGTCAGCTTCTGGAAAATCAAGGTGCGGTGGATCCCGAGGTAGCGGCCCAAATGGCGGAGGGTCTTCGTGTAAAAATAGCCATCAAGTTGGGGCTCGACCTTTCGGAATTGGTCGCGATGTCAACGACGGGGGTTGCCGGGCCAACCGAACAAGACGGCAAGCCGGTCGGGGAGCTCTATATTTGCGTCTCAAAGGGCCCGGAGGGGCAGGTTTCCAGCAATGTCTTTGCCCACCAGATTGAGGGCGATCGGGCCAAAATTCAGGAAACTGCGGTTTTGCTGGGACTTGGCCACCTTTGGGAAGAAATTGCGGAATAATCGAGTTGTCGTAAGTCAGCGGTAAGTTAGAGCAATAGATTGGAGGGTCAAGATGACACTGGTTAGAACAGAAATCGGAGACGTCCTCCGTGATTTTAGGCTTCAAAAAGGTCAGACTCTCCGCCAGGTAGCGGCTCGCGCCAGCGTAGCCCTGGGCTACTTGAGCGAGCTGGAGCGGGGCCAGAAAGAGGCATCTTCAGAGATTCTTTCGGCGGTTGCCGAGGCGCTGGAGGTGCCGTTGTCGGTGGTGCTTCGTGAGGTTTCGGACCGGATTGCCCTGGTTGAAGGCGTTCTACCAGGGGAATTCATGGCTCAGGCTTCAGGTGTGAGGGAGCTATCGGACCTGACCGTTCCAATTGGCTTTGTTCAGGACTTCAACGAGCAGTTTGAAAAAGACCTGCTCGGTGGCCGCCGCTAGGCGGAAGACCCCAAATTGCGCCTGAGCCAGTTTCACGAGCTTATGGCCGATGAATTCGGTAAGGCCCATTCCGAGGTAATAATCCGGGATTTCGCCTTGCTGGAGCTGGGGGATAGGACCGCGGCCACCCTCTTAACTCAAGGCGAAGACCCCAAGCAGATCTGGCTGGCTATTTGCCGCGCCCAGCAGGTTCCCAAGGAGCGCTGGAGCGGATTGGACAAAAAAGCTAAAAAACAACACGCCGAGTAAATAAACACTCGAAATCTTGTTCGAACCCTGCTATGGTTCATTTTAGGCAGTTGAAGAGCTCAAAGTTTTACACAGATTGGTGTTTTGAGCCCAGAAGTGTCGGTAGCCAAAAGTAATGTCGGAAGCATCACGAATCGAAAGAGGAACCAAAGATGCCATCAGCTTCAGATCGCGAAAAAGCACTTGACACAGCGCTTGCCCAGATTGACCGCCAGTTCGGAAAAGGCTCTGTTATGCGCCTCGGTTCCGACGAGCGCGCGCCCGTTGAGGTCATCCCGACCGGCTCCATCGCCCTGGATGCAGCCCTTGGTACCGGAGGCCTACCGCGCGGAAGAATTGTCGAAATTTACGGACCGGAATCTTCCGGTAAGACCACGGTTGCCCTGCACGCTATTGCCAACGCACAGCGCGCTGGAGGAATTGCTGCGTTCATCGACGCCGAGCACGCCCTGGACCCGGAATATGCCAAGGCGCTCGGCGTTGACATCGATGCTCTACTGGTAAGCCAGCCAGACACCGGTGAGCAGGCCCTCGAGATCGCAGACATGCTGGTGCGGTCTGGCTCGATCGATGTAGTTGTAATCGACTCGGTTGCAGCCCTCGTTCCAAGAGCGGAAATCGAAGGTGAGATGGGAGACACCCACGTGGGTCTTCAGGCAAGGCTTATGTCCCAGGCGCTTAGAAAGCTAACCGGAGCACTGAGCAACACCAACACCACAATGATCTTTATTAACCAGCTGCGCGAAAAGATCGGTGTCTTCTTTGGAAGCCCGGAGACCACCGCTGGAGGAAAGGCGCTGAAGTTCTACGCCTCGGTTCGCCTAGACATTCGTCGCATTGAGACTCTAAAAGATGGCACCGACGCCGTTGGAAACCGCACCCGCGTGAAGGTTGTGAAGAATAAGATGGCCTCCCCGTTCAAGCAGGCAGAGTTTGACATTATCTACGGTGTTGGAATCTCCCGCGAAGGAAGCCTTTTGGACTTCGGCGTTGAGCACGAGATTGTGAAAAAGTCTGGTGCCTGGTACACCTACGAGGGAGAGCAGCTTGGCCAGGGTAAGGAAAACTCCCGCAACTACCTGATAGAGAAGCCAGAACTTGCCAATGAGATTGAAAAGAAGATCAAGGCCAAGCTAGGTGTTGGTGTTCCAAGGGCGGTAGCCGACCTACCGGAGGAGACTCCAGAAGTAGTGGCGGAGGCACCTAAGAAGGCCGCCAACGCCGGCTAATCATGCTCTCGTCGGTAGATAACCTCGAGGAAAGAGCCCGCAACATTGTCCTAAAGATGCTCGAGCGAGGACCAAAGTCCTCCTCTGAGCTTGCTTCGGCTCTAGAGAAAAACGAAATTCCAGCGGAGATCGCCAAGCTAGTAATAGAGCGATTCACAGAGGTTGAGCTCATTGATGATGCGGACTATGCCCAGCAGGTAGTTGATGCCTCTAGGCGCACCAAGGGCCTCGCTCGTTCAATGGTCAAGCGAAAACTCGCCGACAAGGGCCTGGACAGAGAAATAATCGATCAGGTAGCTTCGGAAATTTCAGACGAGGACGAGCTCTTGGTGGCAACAGAGGTCGCAGTAAAGCGCTTGGGCCAGCTGTCAAAGCTTGCTCCTGAGGTTAGAAACCGCCGTTTGATTGGCTTTTTACAGCGTCGAGGGTTTGGTTCCGGGATTGTTTTCGCCGCCATTAGGGAAGCTGAGGCCCGCGCGGTAAAATCAGAATTCTGATGCTAACCGAAACCCGCAGCTACGAGGTTCGAACCTACGGCTGCCAAATGAACACTCACGACTCTGAGCGACTCTCGGGTCTGCTTGAGGATGCCGGCTACTCTCCAGGGGCACCGGGTGAAACCGATGTTGTGGTTTTCAATACCTGCGCGGTTAGAGAAAACGCAGACAATAAGCTTTACGGAAATCTTGGAACTATGCTTGCCAAAAAAGAAGCGAACCCGGATTTTCAAATTGCGGTCGGTGGTTGCCTCGCGCAAAAAGACCGCGACACGATAATCAAAAAAGCACCGTGGGTGGATGTTGTTTTTGGTACCCACAACATGGGCTCATTACCGGCGCTTCTTGAGCGTGCCAGGCACAACCGTGAGGCCCAGGTGGAAATCATTGAGGCCCTCGAGACATTTCCTTCGGAGCTACCAACCAAGCGTGATTCGCTCTATGCCGGATTGGTTTCAATTTCGGTTGGATGCAATAACACCTGCACTTTTTGCATAGTCCCACAGCTTCGTGGAAAGGAAAAGGACCGCCGTCCCGGAGAAATTCTGCGAGAGATTGAGGCACTGGTTGACGACGGGGTAATCGAAATAACCCTGCTCGGACAAAACGTAAATACCTACGGTGTGGAGTTCGGCGATAAGGGAGCCTTCGCCAAGCTGCTTAGGGCCTGCGGCGAAATTGAGGGCCTGGAGCGAGTTAGGTTCATGTCTCCTCACCCTGCGGCCTTCACGGACGATGTAATAGACGCGATGGTGGAAACACCAAACGTGATGCCGCACCTACACATGCCTCTGCAGTCAGGGTCAAACTCCATCTTGAAGGCCATGAAGAGAAGCTATCGAAGCGATAAGTATCTTGGAATCCTGGAGCGGGTTCGAAAGGCAATACCCGATGCCTCGATCACGACAGATATCATCGTTGGTTTTCCGGGCGAAACCGAACAGGATTTCCAAGACACCATGGCCGTTGCAACCGAAGGAAGATTCGCAATGGCCTACACGTATCAGTATTCAATTCGCCCAGGCACCCCTGCCGGGGAAATGGCGGATCAGATTCCAAAGACCGTGGTGCAGGATCGCTACGAGCGATTGGTCGAGCACGTGAACGCAATTGCTTGGGAAGAAAACAAGAAACAGATTGGTAAAAGCGTCGAGGTACTGGTTGCCAATCAAGAGGGTAGAAAAGATCAGCAGACTCAGCGCCTAACAGGGCGAGCAAGGGACAATCGTCTAGTTCACTTTGAGGTCCCGACCGGATCAGCTAACCCTAGGCCTGGGGATCTGGTGACTGTTACAGCGACCGATGCCAAACCGTATTTTTTGTTTGCCGATCAGCCATCAGCCGGCTACGTCGTTCGTGGCACCAGGGCTGGCGACGCTTGGGAGAGATCTGATGCTGCATCTTGCGCTACCGATGGCCAAGATAAGACAAGTGTGAATATCGGGCTACCAACTCTTCGCTCCAAGTAGATGGCGTCTAAACTAATCGCCGTTGTCGGTGCTACCGGTACCGGAAAATCTGAACTTGCAATCCGTCTGGCTGAGAAAATTGCAGCAGTTGGATTTCGGGCAGAAATCGTCAACGCCGATGCGATGCAGCTTTATCGTGGGATGGATATAGGAACCGCAAAGCTCCAACTCAAAGAGCGCCGGGGAATAGATCACCACATGATTGATGTACTTGAAATCACCCAGGAGTCAACCGCGGCTGAGTATCAGAAGCTTGCAAGGGCAAAAATCCTTGAGCTTCAGCAATCATCCGTAATTCCGATTTTGGTGGGTGGTTCAATGTTGTATGTTGCATCTTGCCTCAACAACTTTGAATTTCCAGAGCGAGATCAACAACTCCGTGCCCAGTTGGAAGCCGAGCTTATCGAGTTTGGTCCATTGCACATGCATAGAAAGCTTGCTGAGATGGATGAGGTTGCCGCAAGCCGAATTAATGCCGAGAACGGTCGGAGAATTGTTCGCGCCTTAGAAATTGTGATGATCACAGGGGAACCCTTTGCCGCGGCCTTACCGGACGAAATTGAATCCTGGCAGCCAGTTTTAGAATTTGGCCTGAGGATGGAGCGCGAGTTACTTCTTCCAAGGCTTGAAAGAAGAGTTCAAGGGATGTGGGATCAGGGATTGCTTGCAGAGGTAGAGTCGCTTATTCCGCTGGGGCTTCGTGAGAGCAAGACAGCGGCTGTGGCAATTGGCTACGCACAGGCACTAGCTGAATTAGATGGTGAACTTAGCCGAGATGAGGCGATTGCCTCTACCGTGATGTTGACCCAGCGCTACGCCAGGAGACAGGTCAGCTGGTTCAAGCGCGACGATCGAATTGCTTGGGTCGAGGCTCTCGACGAGAAAGTTTTGGATCAGGCCTTTGAAAAGGTTTTGGCTGATGGCATTTTGGGTTCAGAAGTCTAGGCTTAGGGCATGTCAAAAATTGCTTTCACGAAGGGTCACGGCACTGGCAACGACTTTGTGCTGGTCCTGGACGCTGAAGGGGCGCTTGAGCTCACCAAGTCACAGATTACGAAGATCTGTAATCGACACTTTGGTGTTGGAGCTAATGGCCTAATACGAGTGGTTCATTCGGCCAATCTTCCGGAGGGCAAGGCTGTCCTGGAGCAGGAGCCCAATGCAACCTGGTTTATGGACTACTACAACGCGGATGGGTTGCCAGCTGAGATGTGTGGAAACGGCATCCGAGTGTTTGCACGCTTCCTGATTGAGCGTGGCCTTGCCGAGATTGAGGGGGGCTCTACCCTTCCGGTTGGCACCCGAGACGGAGTGAAGGACATCACCAAATCCTCAAATGGTTTCGCAGTTGATCTCGGCAGATGGCGACTGGAAGGCGAATCAGTAGTTGTAGCTGGTGGCCTCAGTGTTGCTCGCCCAGCACAGGGAATCGACGTTGGTAATCCTCACGCAGTTGTCGCGCTAGCCAGCGAATCAGAGCTTTCGGGCCTTCGTTTGCTTGACGCTCCAAAGGTTGACCCGGAACCAGCTGCGGGAGTAAACGTCGAGTTTGTGGTCCCGAGTGAACCGATGGTCAAAGACGGTGTTGGGCATATTTCGATGCGAGTTTTTGAGCGCGGAGTAGGGGAGACCCTTTCTTGTGGAACCGGTATTGCCGCAGCAGCCTTAGCTACAAGGTTTTGGGCCGGATCGGAGGCACCAAGTTCTTGGCAGGTTTCGGTTCCGGGCGGCGTGGTCGGAGTTCGGATGTTTGCCGCTGAAGATGGTGAGCGCGTGAGCATCAGTGGACCGGCAGAGCTCACCTACGATGGCGAGATAGATCTAGCTACCCTTTAGAAGAGCTTCTTTACTCGTAACACTCGATAGGTCTTTATCGAGGTGTATCTGGACACCTCGTAGCCTTCGGCAAGTTCATCCGTCAGCCACTTTTGCAGAGAGTCTGAGCCTAAGTTTTTTTGAACCACCAGAAACGCCTCGGCATCTTTTTCTAGCCTTGGTAGCCAATGCAACAAAAGAGTGTGCAGTTCTTTTTTCCCGATTCGAATCGGAGGGTTTGACCAGATGCCCGAGAACTTTAGGTCCTCAGGGACCCGCTCGGGAAGGGCCACCTCAATATTTGAAATCCCAAGGTCTGTTGCGTTCTTGGCAGTTAGTTCGAGGGATCGGTTGTTGATATCGACCGCCCAGACGGTTGAAGTGGGGCGCAGTTTCCCGAGGTTTAGAGCTATTGGCCCCCAGCCACAGCCCAGATCCAGCAGATTACCGGTCTGGGCAAGCTCATCCATTTGCTCAATTAGGACTTCAGTCCCAAAATCTAGTTGCTGGGGACTGAATGTTCCGGAGGCTGTGGTGACCTGTTGTGAAATGCCCGCTACAGGAATTTGAATCGTCTTGGGCTTTAGTGGAGTCAGAGGCTCTTTAGAAAAATAGTGCTCCTCTGACATGAAGCAAATCTAGCCCAAATTTTGATTACTAGGGTTGAACTATGGAGCAAGAGCCAGAACGTCAGGAATCGATGATCGATCGCATCCTGCGCCGCGATGAGCGAGCAAAGAAATTTGGCGCGGGGGACTCCTCGGGCTTCGATGGCGATCAGTTAGACCTCGAAGAGCGATCAGCACTTAGGCGTGTGGCAGGTCTTTCAACAGAGCTACAGGACATCACTGATGTTGAGTATCGACAGCTAAGGCTTGAGAAAGTTGTCTTGATTGGGGTTTGGGGCAGGGGCACCTTGCAAGACGCCGAGAATTCTTTGAGGGAGTTAGCAGCTCTTGCCGAAACGGCTGGAGCCGAAGTGCTCGATGGGCTTCTTCAGCGCAGGGACACCCCAGATCCCAAGAGCTACTTGGGCAAAGGAAAAGCCCAGGAGCTTAAGGCAGTAGTTGCTGCCGCCGGCGCCGATACGGTCATTACCGATGCGGAGCTTGCCCCGAGCCAACGAAGGAATCTCGAGGATGTCGTCAAGGTAAAAGTTGTGGACCGAACTGCAATCATCTTGGACATATTTGCTCAGCACGCAAAGTCACGCGAGGGTAAGGCTCAAGTTGAGTTAGCCCAGCTTGAATATTTACTTCCAAGGCTTCGCGGTTGGGGTGAGTCGATGTCTCGTCAAGCCGGAGGTCAGGTCGGTGGCGGTGTTGGAATTGGATCGCGTGGTCCTGGTGAAACGAAGATAGAGCTAGACAGAAGAAGAATTAATACAAGAATGGCTAAGCTGCGGGCTCAGATAAAGCAGATGGCTCCGGCAAGAGAAATTAAAAGAGCTACTAGGTCTAAAAACCAGGTGCCCTCTGTAGCGATTGCTGGCTACACCAATGCTGGAAAGTCTTCACTACTCAACCGGATTACACGCGCGGGGGTTTTGGTGGAGAACGCACTCTTTGCGACTCTCGACCCGACAGTTCGGCGGGCCGAGAGCTCAGATGGTCGCGAGTACACGATTTCAGACACCGTTGGTTTCGTAAAGAACCTGCCCCACCAGTTAGTCGAAGCGTTTCGTTCCACAATCGAAGAGATCTCGCATAGTGATCTTGTGGTGCACGTTGTCGACGCCTCTCACCCAGATCCCGCAACCCAAATTCAGACGGTTCGTGATGTTTTGACCGAGGTAGAGGCAACCGACATCAAGGAACTAGTGGTCTTCAATAAGTGTGACCTGATCGATGAAACTCAGGCTCTCGCCCTTCGGGGTATGGAACCGGGTTGCCTTCTTGTATCTGCGGCCACCGGTGAGGGCATAGAGGAGCTGCTGGCAAAAATTGAAACACTGCTCCCTAGACCAGAATTATTTGTGAAGGTCTTGGTGCCCTACGCGCGTGGGGATTTGGTTTCCAGAATCCACTCGGAGGGTAAGGTTGCAAAGCTTGAACATCGTCAGGACGGAACCTACCTAGAGACCCTGGTGAAACCAGGGCTTGCCAGTGAGCTTGAGACCTTTTTGCTAAATGCTTCTTAGGACCGCGACTACTTTTCCAAGAATCACTGCGTGGTCGCCAAGAATCGGTTCGAAGCTGGAGTTTCTCGGTAGTAGCCAGGTGTGGCCATCTCTCTGCTTGAAAGTTTTCACGGTGGCTTCTTCTTCCAGCAAGGCGGCAACGATGTCACCATTTTCAGCGGTCTGCTGCTGACGCACAACTACCCAGTCGCCATCGCAGATGGCTGCATCAATCATTGATTCACCGACAACCTTCAGCAGGAATAGATCACCTTTGCCAACCAACTGTCGGGGTAGTGGGAAAATCTCCTCGACGTTTTGCTCAGCGGTGATTGGTCCAC
This sequence comes from Rhodoluna sp., assembly GCF_049276775.1. Classification (GTDB taxonomy): domain Bacteria; phylum Actinomycetota; class Actinomycetes; order Actinomycetales; family Microbacteriaceae; genus Rhodoluna. Next base: position 19,653 of record NZ_JBASXC010000065.1, on the reverse strand, counting down.
CGGCGGCGATGCGCCCAACCATCGGGACCATTGCCGCATCCCCAATTGGGGTGATGTTGTCGACATCGGTACCCGGATCCACTTCGAGTCCGGGTACCTCGATCAATACGTCGATGGTGCGGGGACGCTTCGGGTCGCGGCTTATGTAGCCGGCAAGTTCGAGCTGGTTTAGCTGGTGGGTCACGGAAGAGGGTGATGAAAGGCCGACTTCGTCGCCAATCTCTCTCATACTTGGGGCGTAGCCCTTATCCAGCTTGGATCGCTGAATTGCCTGCAGGATGCGCTCCTGCATGGCACTTAGGCTCGAGGCCCGGCGGGATGGCTTCTTGGCGTCCATTTCACCCTTTCGGATAGGCCCATTTCGGGCTGATATCGAAACTTTATTCTAAATTTGGCCTAAAATCAAACACATTTTCGAAAAACTTGCCGTTTTATTGACAAAATGTCGGTGGTTCCTTGTAATCTTGTTCAAAGTAGAACACTTGTTCGAACAACTCAAGGAAAGGCAACACCATGTCAGCAACCACCGCAGGATCCCTTCACCCAATGAGCCCGAAGCGCAGGGCCAGGCTAGCTAGGACCCTGTTTGTCCTAAGCGCCCTATCTCTCTTGCTGGCCAGCATGATTTTCAACCAGAGCGCGGTAGCAACAGACCAGCCCGCCACCGGGGCGAACGCCTTCAACTACATCTCCGTTATGCCTGGAGATTCTTTGTGGGACCTAGCACAGACTTACGCCGAGGGTATGAGTCAGCAAGACTGGATAGCCGAGGTTATTCTTTTGAACAACCTGTCTAGTGCAACCCTCGAAACTGGAGACCGCCTAGCTCTTCCATAAATCTCTCGTCTGAGGCTTATTTTGCTAGCGACTAATCTTGAGTAGTGGCTAGCTTAGAAGACCTTCCAATTCGCGATGACCTGCGCGGAAGAAAACCCTACGGGGCACCACAGCTTAGTGTTCCAGTGTCGTTGAACGTGAACGAAAACACTCACCGAATTCCAGAAGAGGTCGCCATCGACGTGGTCGGCGCAATTGCGGCTGCGTTGATTGAAATCAATCGGTACCCGGATCGTGAATTTCTCGAGCTTAGGTCTGCGCTCGCGAACTATCTAGGCGATGGCCTGAAAGAAGAAAACCTTTGGGCCGCAAATGGATCCAATGAAGTTTTACTCCAAATTTTTCAAGCCTTTGGCGGACCAAATCGAAAAGCTCTTGGATTTGGTCCAACCTATTCGATGTATTCACTACTTGCCCTCACTAGCGGCACGGCCTATGTGGAGGCAAAGCGTGCTGAGAAATTTGAATTGACTCCAGAGCTTGTAGTGCAGGCGATTGAAAAAGAAAAGCCAGCCATTGTTTTGCTTTGCTCTCCCAATAACCCCACCGGAACTCCGCTCAGCCCGAGCGTCATCGAGGCAGCATACGACGCAACCGATGGGGTAGTGGTAGTTGACGAGGCTTATGCGGAGTTCAGTGCAAATGAATCGGCCACCAGCTTGCTCGAGGGTCGCCCGAGACTTTTAGTGAGTCGGACTATGAGCAAGGCATTTGCCTTTGCCGGAGCAAGGCTTGGTTATCTAGCGGCCGACCCAGCAGCCATCGATGCCTTGAGGTTGGTTCGCCTTCCGTACCACTTGTCCGCTTTTACCCAGGCTGCCGCAACCGCGGCTCTTCGGCACTCGCAGTTGATGCTAAGGACCGTCGACGACATCAAATACCAGCGCGATCGGCTAAGCGTTGAGCTAGCTGAAATGGGCTTTGAAGTGTATCGATCTGAAGCTAACTTCGTACTGTTTTCTGGGCTCAAGGATTCGGCTTCGGCTTTCGAGCAGTTGCTAGAGGCTGGAGTTTTGGTTCGAAACGTTGGAATCTCAAATACCCTGCGAGTCAGCGCGGGGACCGAAGCAGAAACGACTGCTTTTCTTGAAGCGGCCCGAGATTTAGTGAAACTGTAGACTTTAGGTTCAAAGAAGTAGGAATTGGAGAGCTACCCGTGAGTCGAATTGCCCAGCTGGAAAGGCGCACTAGCGAGTCGAGCATCTCGCTGTCTTTAAACTTGGATGGAACCGGCCGCTCGGACGTGTCCACCAGCGTTCCATTTTTTGATCACCTTCTTACTGCCTTTTCAAAGCACTCTCTGATTGATCTAGTAGTTAGATCAACCGGCGATACCCACATCGATGTCCACCACACAGTTGAAGACACCGCAATCGTTTTGGGTCAAGCCATCAAGCAGGCGCTTGGTGACAAGGCTGGAATTTCTCGCTTTGGGGACGCTAGCGTGCCACTCGATGAGGCACTTGCTAGGGCCGTGGTAGACATTTCTGGACGAGCGTATTTGGTTCACGACGGAGAGCCTGCAGGTTTTGAGTTTCACCTAATTGGCGGTCACTTCACCGGTTCGATGGTGCGCCACGTCTTCGAGGCTATTGCCACCAACGCTGGCATCACCTTGCACATTAACGTTTTGGCGGGACGCGATCCTCACCACATAGCCGAGGCCCAGTTCAAGGCTTTTGCTCGCGCAATGCGCTTGGCTGTCTCGAAGGACGCTCGGGTTGAGGGCGTGCCCTCCACCAAGGGCGCTTTGTGACTCAACGCGTAGTCGTTCTCGACTATGGCATTGGAAACGTTCACTCTGCAGTAAAGGCTGTCGAATACGCCGGCGCGGAGGTTGAGCTAACGGCGGATCCGAATAAAGTTCAAGACGCTGATGGCCTTGTGGTTCCGGGGGTTGGGGCTTTCGCAGCGGTTATGGAAGCGCTCAAAAAAGTGAAAGCGCCGGAGCTTATAGATAGGCGTCTAGCCGGAGGTAAGCCTGTCCTTGGCATCTGCGTTGGTCTCCAGGTCATGTTTGAGAAGGGACTCGAGCATGATCTAGAGACCGAAGGCTTGGGCCAGTGGCCCGGGGTTGTGGCAAAGCTAGACGCGCCCAAGCTTCCACACATGGGATGGAACAGTGTATTTGCAGCGGAAGAGTCAAAGCTTTTTTCCGGAATAGAGCAAGAACTTTTTTATTTCGTCCATTCTTACGCAGCCAAGGACTTTAGTTTGCAAGTCGATCTTCCCTTCATCGCACCCCAGGTCACTTTCGCCGAGTATGGCGAAAAGTTTGTGGCGGCGGTAGAAAATGGACCTTTGACCGGAGTGCAGTTTCACCCGGAGAAATCGGGTGAGGCAGGAATTTCACTGCTTCGAAATTGGCTTGGAACAATCTAGGAAGGCGAATCTAATGGCAAACTATCTGGAATTACTTCCAGCCGTCGATGTGGCCGACGGCAAAGCAGTTCGCCTAACTCAGGGCGAAGCGGGTTCCGAAACTGACTATGGGTCACCTATTGAAGCTGCCCAAACTTGGATTGATGCAGGGGCGGAATGGATTCACTTGGTTGATCTAGATGCAGCTTTTGGTCGAGGCGATAACCGCAAGGTAATCCAGGAAGTAGTTGACGCCTGTTCGGGAGTAAAGATCGAACTTTCCGGAGGCATTCGCGATGACGCCTCATTGGAGGCTGCTCTCCAGGCGGGCGCCACGCGCGTGAATCTTGGAACCGCCGCACTCGAAAATCCGGAGTGGACAGAGAAAGTTATTGCTAAATTCGGACAGCAGATTGCAATTGGGTTAGATGTTCGAGGCACTACCCTCGCCGCCAGAGGCTGGACTCAAGAGGGAGGTCAACTATTTGATGTGCTCGAGCGTTTAGAGCAGGCCGGTTGTCAAAGATATGTGGTGACTGACGTCACCAAAGATGGAACGCTGAAGGGTCCAAACCTAGATCTTCTTCGACAGGTAATGGAAAAAACAACCAGGCCGGTTGTGGCAAGTGGCGGAATTTCTACCCTAGATGACATTGCGGCTTTGAGGCAGCTTGTTCCACTTGGCTTAGAAGGAGCAATCCTAGGTAAGGCGCTGTATGCAAAGCGCTTCACCCTCGAGCAGGCTCTGGAGATTGCGAGTAAGTGAACGAGAACTTTAATCCCAACCGCTTTACCGATTCAGCCGGCACACCATGGGAGGGTCGGAGTTTCGAGAAAAATTCCTTCGTGGACGACGACGGAAAAGCACCGCCGGAACTAGTAGCGGTAATTGCAGATTTTCGAAGTGGGGAAGTGGGAATCGAGAGGGTCGTGGACCAGATAAGAATATCAAGGCTACTGGTTCCACTAATTGCCCAACTCGGTGAGTCGGAAGTTGGGGCTCACGGAAAAAAAGTAGACAAGAGCGCTGCGCTTTCAATAGTTACAGTTAAGTCTCCCGATGACCAAGATTCACTAGTTGCTTTTTCATCGGTGGATGCAATGAGTAAATGGAATCCATCGGCTCGACCAGTTCCAACCGATGCAATCCGGCTTTGCCTTGAAGCCGCGGGCCAAATGAGTACAAGAGTTGTTCTTGACCCCGGTAGCGATACAGAGTTCGTCCTAAGACGACCGGTAATTTCAAGAGTTGCCCAGTCACTGCCTTGGGTTGCTCCAGAAAAGAATCCGGCGGTGCTGTCGGTGATCCAAGAGTCGATCGCGGGAGAGAGCTCTGTGGTTGGCTTTGAAGCCAAAACTGCCGATCCCCACTCAGTGCTCAAGGGGGCAGAGCTTTTGATATCAATAACGATCGAGGCGGGACTGGAACCTATGGTTGTTCGAGATTTGATTGAACGAATCAGCAGCTTTTGGTCGAAATCCGAGGATTTTGCAACCTTCGTGGACTCAGTTGCAATAAAGCTTCGGAGCTAGTTGACCGGTCCGGTGTATTTTTCGCCGGGGCCTTGGCCAGGGGCGTCCTTGATTACCGAGGCCTCCCGAAAGGCCAGTTGGACCTGACGAAGTGCGTCTCTCAGGGGTCTGGCGTGGTGATCGCCAAGGTCCGGGGCAGCGGCAGTGATTAGGCCCGCGACCGCAGTTATTAGCTTTCTAGCTTCATCCAGGTCACCCCGGCGGCCATCGGCGGCCAGCCCGCACTGGACGGCCGCGACGCTGAGTAGGTCAACGGCGTAACGGCCTATGACCTCAACGGCCGGTAGGTCGGATATCTCGGTGATCTGGTTTTCGACTTCGTCGTATTCAGACAACTATTCTCCTTTGGGGGCTTTGATGCTAGGCTATCTCATGGCTCCGAGGTCTTATGTCCTCGGTCAGAAGTGGATTAGTTTCCCACCCGCGTCCACCGCTTTTATAGGTTGCCGGGTAAAGCTATTTTGCGTTCTGCATTTCCGCGAGCATTTTTTGCTTTTGGTGTGGCCGTTGTCACGTCGATAAGGAGAACCAGATCAGCGATCCCCGCATCAATGACCGCATCCGTGTAGCTGAGGTCCGCCTCGTAGGCGCATTGGGTGAACAGGTTGGAGTTGTGAAAATCGAGGATGCTTTGCGTATGGCGCAAGAAGCAGACTTGGACCTCGTGGAGGTCTCACCCCAGTCCAGCCCACCGGTTGCGAAGCTTATGGATTTTGGCAAGTTCAAGTATGAAGCTGCCCAAAAAGTCCGTGAAGCTCGCAAGAACCAAGTGAACACCGTTCTAAAAACAGTTCGCTTTGGTTTGAAAATCGACGGTCACGATTACGGCACTAAGAAATCTCAGATTGAGAAGTTTCTAAAGGCTGGCGACAAGGTCAAGGTGATGGTGGTTTTCCGAGGAAGAGAGCAATCTCGTCCGGAGATGGGCATCAAACTGCTCCAAAAGTTGGCTGAAGAGGTGGCCGAGTTTGGCGCCGTTGAATCGACTCCGTCGATCGACGGCCGAAACATGGTCATGGTCATTGGTCCACTTAGGAACAAAGCTGAGGCGAAAGCCGATGCCAAGAAGGCTGCGGACAAGCTTGCAAAAGTAGAAGCCAAAGCTGAAACAACCGAAGATGTAGTCGAAGAGGCTGCCAAGGAAACAGGAGAGAAGTAAATGCCAAAGCAGAAGACCCACTCGGGTACCAAGAAGCGTTTCCGCTTCACAGGTAGTGGCAAGCTCATGAAGCAGCAGATCAACATGCGCCACAACCTGGAGCACATGTCGTCAAGACGCAAGCGTCGTTTGAACGCTGACCAGGTAGTTTCAGCTGCCGACCACAAGACCATCAAGACGCTGCTCGGTAAGTAACCGAAGACGATTTTAGGAGTATAGAAAAATGGCAAGAGTAAAAGGCGCAGTTAACTCGCTGAAAAAGCGTCGCGTAATTTTAGAGCGCGCCAAGGGATACCGCGGCCAGCGTTCACGCTTGTACCGTATGGCGAAGCAGCAGATGCTTCACTCTTTGGTCTACGCTTTCAACGACCGCAGGGCACGCAAGGGTGACTTCCGGAGACTCTGGATTCAGCGAATCAACGCAGCGTCCCGTGCAAACGGTCTGACTTACAACCGCTTGATTCAGGGACTTGGCCTTGCAGGCGTTCAGGTTGACCGCAGAATCTTGGCAGACCTTGCAGTGAACGAACCAGCTACATTCGCATCACTTGTTGCAACCGCTAAGGCCGCGCTTCCAAAGGACACCTCAGCACCTAAGGCGAGCTAACAAAATTGATTCAAGATCCCTCCCAAGCGGAAATAAAAGGGGTCGCAAAGCTCACTAAGAAAGAGGCCCGGTCAGAGACCGGGCTCTTTCTGCTTGAGGGACCTCAGGGGCTGAAAGAAGCCCTTGATCGACCGAAGCTAATTGAGAAGTTGTTTGCGACCGAGAGTTTCGAAGAAAAATACCCCGAGCTAATCTCGCGCGCTCGTGACGCTAGAGTCACCGTGAATCTGGTTTCGGAGGGCGTTCTAAAAGAACTAAGCGACACGACCACTCCCCAGGGAGTGGTTGCGGTTTGCCAGCAGTTTCATGTATCCGTTGAAGATGTGATTGCGTCTAAACCAACCCTGGTTGCATTTTTAGCCCAGATCCGAGATCCCGGTAACGCTGGAACAGTTCTGCGTGCGGCCGACGCTGCTGGTGCTGATGCGGTGGTCTTTAGCAAGGGAAGTGTTGACATTTACAACCCGAAGGTTGTTAGGTCAACAACCGGTTCGATGTTCCATCTCCCATTTGTAATTGATGCCGAAATATCTTCTTCACTGCAGAAATTCAAGGATGCGGGACTTTTTGTCTTGGCGGCTGATATTGCCGGTGATTCTCTTTCGACTATCGCCTCTTCGGACCTTGCCAAGCCAACGATGTGGCTGTTCGGCAACGAGGCCTGGGGTCTAGAGCCCGAAGTTTCGGTCTTGGCAGACAAGCTGGTTCAGGTGCCAATCTTTGGGGCTGCCGAGTCGCTGAACCTTGCCACCGCCGCCAGCGTTTGTATGTACGCGTCTGCCTTCGCTCAGAACAGCTAATCGGTAAACTTGAGGTCTTATGTCGCAATCAGAAGGTATTAGCCCAGCAGAGGTCGATAAGGCCATAAAGGCTGCGCTAACTGAGATTTTAGGCGCCTCATCAATACAAGATCTGAAAAAGGCCAAAGGATCAATTCTTGGCGATGGTTCGGTACTGGCAGCGTTTAGCGCACGACTCGGAAAACTTCCCGCTGAACAAAAAGCTGACGCCGGCAAACTTGTCGGTGGCGCTAGGGCCAAGGTTGGTGAAGCTTTCGAGGCTAGGGAAGCGGAGCTTTCGGCCTTAGAAGAAGCCAAGCTCTTAGAAAAAGAAGCCATCGACATAACTGCCCTAGCGAGGGTTGCGCGAAGCGGCGCACGTCACCCGTTGAGCCTGCTACAGGAGAAAATCTCCGACGTCTTTGTTGGCATGGGATGGGAAATAGCTGAGGGTCCAGAGGTTGAGAGCGAGTGGTTCAACTTTGATGCTCTGAACTTTGATGCTGACCATCCGGCCCGTGCAATGCAGGACACTTTCTTTGTTGAACCAACCGAGCAGAAGCTAGTTCTTAGAACCCACACTTCTCCGGTTCAAGTGCGCTCTATGCTCGAGCGGGAAGTACCTATTTACGTGCTTTGCCCCGGCCGAGTGTTTAGAACGGATGAGCTGGATTCAACTCACACTCCGGTTTTTCACCAGGTCGAGGGTCTAGCGATTGATAAGGGTCTGAGCATGGCCGATCTTCGAGGAACCCTTGAGCACTTCGCAAGAATCATGTTTGGCAAAGAGGCCAAGATCCGCCTTCGTCCTTCATTTTTTCCGTTTACCGAACCATCTGCCGAGCTCGACGTTTGGCATCCCGGTGCCAAGGGTGGCGCTAGATGGGTTGAATGGGGCGGTTGTGGAATGGTCAACCCAAATGTTCTTATCGCAAGCGGTATTGACCCCGAGGTCTACTCCGGTTTCGCTTTCGGAATGGGAATTGAGCGAACCCTGATGTTTAGAAATGAGGTCACCGACATGCGCGACATGGTCGAGGGTGATGTGCGATTCAGTAAACAGTTTGGGATGGTGCTGTAGATGAGAATCCCACTGTCTTGGCTCAGTGAGTACGTAGATCTTCCAACCGATGCAACTCCGGAATCGGTTATGGAGAACCTGGTCAGGGTTGGATTTGAAGAGGAGGCAGTTCACTCCTTCGACGTCTCCGGTCCCGTGGTTGTGGGCCAGGTTTTAGAATTTGTTGCTGAGCCGCAGGACAACGGAAAGACAATTCGCTGGTGCCAGGTTCGAGTAGCGCCCGAAGGCGAGAAGGCTGCCGATGGAGGCGAATCTGTCCGAGGCATCGTTTGCGGTGCTTCTAACTTTGAGGTTGGCGACAAAGTGGTTGTTAGCCTTCCAGGCGCTGTGCTCCCAGGGAACTTTGAAATCTCTGCTCGTTCTACCTACGGACACGTAAGCGATGGAATGATTGCATCCGGAAAAGAGCTAAATCTTTCTGACGATCACGACGGTATCTTGACACTTGCATCGATGGGACTGGACCCGAAGGTTGGAACGGACGCGATTGCGCTACTCGGTCTTTCCGACAGTGCCGCTGAGATTAGCGTTTTACCAGATCGCGGTTATTGTCTATCGATTAGAGGTGTAGCCAGAGAGTACTCTCACGCGACCGGCAGCGACTATCGCGATCCAACTGGAAATTCTCATCCTGTTCACGGTGAGGGGTTTGGGCTGACAATCAGAGACGACGCTCCGATTCGGGGAAGGAAAACTTCTCAAAGCTTTATCCTTCGAACCGTCACAGGAATTGACGCCACCAAGCCAACACCAACCTGGATACGTTCTCGCCTAAAACTTGCCGGTATGAGATCTATTTCTCTTGCGGTCGATGTCACAAACTACGTGATGCTCGAGCTCGGCCAACCGGTTCACGCCTATGACCTAGACAAGATAAAGGGCAGCTTCACGATTCGCCGAGCCTCGAAGGGAGAAACGCTTAAGACCTTGGATGGTCAGGTCAGGAAACTGCACGAAGAAGATCTTTTGATTACCGATGAGTCGGGCCCAATCGGCATGGCTGGAGTAATGGGCGGAGCCTCGACCGAAGTTTCTGCAAGCACCAAAAGTATTTTGCTTGAGGCCGCTCATTTTGACGGTGTCTCAATTGCACGCACAGCCAGAAGGCACAAGCTTTTTTCAGAGGCCTCAAAAAGATATGAGCGGGGGGTTGATCCTCGGATTGGTGAGATTGCAGCAGCCAGAGTTATCCAACTGCTCGAGGTTCACGCGGGAGGAGCTGCTGGTAGCGTTGGCGCAACCTATTCAGATTTTGATGCGCCCAGTGAGATCTTCCTTGCTTCTGATTTTGCGAGCTCGCTTATCGGTGTTGATTACACTTCCCAAGAAATCGAGAAGGTCCTTGTTGACATTGGAGCCGGAGTTTCCCAAGTTGAGGGAGGGCTCATGGTCACACCTCCTAGCTGGCGCCCAGACCTAACTCACAAGACGGACTTGGTAGAAGAAATTGCTCGAATCACCGGATACGATCGCATCCCTTCTAGGTTGCCCGTTGCACCGCCAGGTGCCGGACTTACTCGCGAACAGCAGTTTAGAAGAACAGCACTGAATTCGCTGGCGGCAGCTGGTAGCACCGAGGTCTTGAGCTACCCATTTGTATCTGCAGCATCAAATAATTTGTTTGCCGATGCTTCCAAGGCGGTTTCGCTTGTAAATCCGATTCAGGAGGAGGCCGGCCAGCTTCGAATGTCTCTGATTCCAGGTCTGATGGAAACCGCACGGAGGAATTTATCGCGCGGACTTATCGACCTGGCAATTGTGGAGCAAGGATCCGTTTTTATAGCTTCTTCATCCAAGACACCTTCGTTTCCTGACACCGGCGTAAGGCCAAGCCAGGATCAGATTGCAAATTTAGACGCGACTATTCCAAATCAGCCCAGGCACCTAGCTGGATTATTTCTTGGTTCGAGGTTGGGTCAGCAACCCGGCTCAAAGCCAGTTGCCTTCGGAGTTGAGGATGCGCTTCAAGCAGCGCGTGTTGTTGGGCAAGCTGCTGGGCTGGACCTAGAAATTGTCCAGTCCAAGCCCAAGGGTTTGCACACCGGAAGGTCTGCGGATCTAATGGTTGGCGACAAGGTTGTTGGTTTTGTTGGGGAATTAAACCCTTCAATCACAAAGGCAAATGATCTTCCTAGGACCGTGGGCGTGTTTGAGATAAATCTTGAGGAGTTATCCGCTGCAGCACCAGACTCGGTTGTTGCTTTTCCAATTGGTACTTTGCCGGCTGCAACTCAGGACCTATCGCTGGTTGTTGGCCAGGAGATACCAGCGGCTTCAGTGCTAGCTGCGGTAAAAGAAGGTGCCGGTCATTTACTGGAGGAGATTTCACTAACCGATGATTATCGTGGTGCCAATATTCCAGAGGGCACCAAGTCCCTAACTTTTGCACTTCGCTTCAGGGCAATGGATAGAACGCTTACTCAAGCTGAAGCTACGCAAGCGCGCGACGCCGGTGTTGAACTAGCGAGACAAAGATTTAGTGCAGAGATTCGTTCCTAACAGGTAGCTGAAGGGAGACCCAGAGATGGTCTTGAGCGTTGCAATCGCCGGAGCCAGCGGCTACGTTGGCGGCGAGTTGATGCGCCTTATTGCAGATCACCCTGAACTAGAACTCAAAACAGTTTCAGCAAACAGCAACGTTGGCCAAAAAGTTTCTGACCTCCATCCAGATAATGAAATGGACCGTGATCTGGTATTTGTTGAAACCACCGCAGCTAATCTGCAGGGTCATGACATTGTTTTTCTTGCCATGCCACACACAAAAAGTGGCGAGGTAGCGACCTGGCTAAGCGATACCAAGTTGGTTTTGGACTGCGGTGCGGACTTTAGGCTTCAGGATGAAGCCGCCTGGAAAAAGTTTTATGGAACCGAGCACGCCGGGACTTGGAGCTACGGACTCCCAGAACTAACTCTGGCCGAGGGGGGCAAACAGCGCGGGCGACTTAGAAACGTCAGCCGAATAGCGGTTCCCGGTTGTAATGTGACGGCGATCACACTCGCACTGGCTCCCGCCCTAACAGCTGGGCTAATTGAGGCAAGCGACATAGTTTCGGTTTTATCGGTTGGGACATCCGGTGCGGGAAGAAATCTGGCAGTTGAGCTTGCAAAGAGCGAGGGTTCTTCAAATGCCTACGGTGTTGGGGGTATTCACCGTCACACTCCGGAAATAGAGCAGAATCTAACTCGCGCTAGTGGTCAAACTGTCTCGGTGTCGTTCACGCCGGTGCTGGTGCCGATGTTTAGAGGTATCTTGGCTGTCAACACAGCAAAAGTTACTCCATCTCTCACAGCTGAAACACTTCGTGAAGTGTATGCAGACGCATACGGTGACGAGACTTTTATAGATATTCTTCCGGCGGGTGAATTTCCAACTACCGGCTCAGTCTCCGGAACCAATAAGGCTTCGATTGGTTTAGTTGTTGACGAGCACGCCGGTCGAGTGGTGATTGTTTCCGCAATCGATAACCTTGTCAAGGGAACAGCCGGAGGGGCTATTCAATCGCTAAATCTTGCTCTTGGCTTCCCTGAAACCATGGGCCTTGGAGGGACAAGCTAGTGAGCGTCACCTTTGCAGAGGGATTCCTGGCGGGGTCGGTTGCCACGGGACTGAAATCAAGTGGCGGACTAGATGTGACAGTCGTACAAAACACCGGACCATCCGATGTGGCGGCAGCGGTGTTTACCAGCAACCGAGCAAAAGCCAATCCAATACTTTGGTCCATGGAAGCCATAAAGGACGGCGCAGCGCGAGCGGTGGTTCTAAATAGCGGGGGAGCGAACTGCTACACCGGAGCAGAAGGATTTCAAGTCACCCACAAATCAGCCGAGCTAGTTGCTGATGCGCTCTCAATTTCGGCGCAAGACGTGATGGTGTGTTCGACCGGTCTAATTGGCGTTCAGCTTGATACATCCAAGCTTTATCCCGGTATTGAATCTGCCTGTGCCAAGCTTTCAAGCGATGGCGGCCCTGATTCTGCAGAAGCAATAATGACAACCGATTCGGTTCCTAAGCTCTCAATCACTGAAGCGGCCGAGGGTTGGAAAATTGGAGGAATGGCCAAGGGCGCTGGGATGCTAGCTCCGGCACTTGCCACAATGCTTGTTGTAATTACAACCGATGCTGTCATCGACGATGCGGATGCCCATCTTCGAGCGGCAACAGCCATTTCTTTTGATCGACTGGATTCGGATGGCTGCACCTCGACCAACGACACAGTAATCCTCATGAGCTCGGGATCAAGCGGGGTCGTTGCAGATCCGGCTAAGTTCCAGGAGCTTTTAGATTACGTCTGCATGGATCTAGCCCGGCAATTGATGAAAGATGCCGAGGGAGCTTCGCACGAAATAGCAATTGAGGTAGTTGGTGCTGACTCAGAAGCCGATGCTTTGGAAGTTGGAAGGTCGATAGCGAGAAACAACTTGTTCAAGACTGCGATTTATGGAAACGATCCAAACTGGGGAAGAATCCTCGCCGCAATAGGGACTACCGGTGCAAAGTTTGATCCTTACGATGTCGACGTCGAAATAAATGGCGTTCGAGTTTCCTCCAAGGGTGGCGTGGATCAGGATCGCTCCCTTGTTGATTTTTCCAATCGTGAAGTAATCGTTCGGGTAGGTTTGAACGCTGGAAGTGCGGAAGCAACCATTTTGACTAATGACCTAACAAAAGAGTACGTAATAGAGAACAGCGAGTACTCCAGCTGATGAGCCAAAACCAGATACAGGATTCCGCGCTGGCGCGAATAAAGGCCGAGACTCTGATTGAGTCTCTACCCTGGCTTCAGGATTTCCACGGCAAAATCGTAGTTATCAAGTTCGGCGGCAACGCTATGGTTGATGAGCAGCTGACCAAAGCCTTTGCCGAGGACATGGCCTATCTTCGGTTTGTTGGAATCAAGCCGGTCGTGGTGCACGGTGGCGGCCCACAAATCACAGCTCGACTTGCGGAGCTGGGCATCGAAACTGAATTTAGAAGCGGTCTTCGCGTTACAACCCCCGAGGTAATCGAGGTAGTCAAAGACGTTCTGCGCAATCAAATTTCAGCAGGGCTTTCGAACCTGGTTCAAGAAGCTGGAGCTAAGGCCTTGGTTTTATCAGGTGAAGACTCCAATTTATTTAGGGCCGAGAAGACTACCGCGGATCAGTCTGGAAAACCTTTGGATGTTGGACTGGTCGGTGAGGTGACTCAGGTCAATCCGCGCGTTGTTCTTGAGGCACTTGCAACAGGTGTAGTGCCAATCATTTCCACTGTGGCTCCGGCAGTGGACGGATCACTTCTTAATGTGAATGCCGATCTGGCCGCCGCTTCTTTGGCCGTTGCTCTGGGGGCAGAGAAGCTGTTGCTTTTGACCGACGTGGCGGGTCTTTATAGCAACTGGCCAGATAAGGACTCACTTATTTCTGAGATAAAAGTTGCGGAACTAATTGAGCTTCTCCCGCAACTTGAGTCGGGGATGATTCCAAAGATGCAGGCCTGCCTTAACGCCATAGCTGGGGGAGTGTCAAGGGCTCACATTATTGATGGTCGCGCCCCACACAGCATCCTGCTTGAGATTTTTACCTCCAGCGGTGTTGGCACTCTGGTGCTACCTTAGAGACTTGGCCAAGAAGGAGTTAATTTCATGACCCGTCACTTCTTGCGCGATGATGACCTTTCACCAAAAGAGCAAGCCGAAGTCTTAGAGCTTGCCGCAAAACTTAAAAAAGACCCGTACTCGTATAGAGTTTTCGCAGGTCCAAAAACAGTCGCTTTGATATTCGATAAGACCTCGACTAGAACCAGAGTGTCTTTCTCGGTTGGTGTTTCTGATCTTGGGGGAACTCCTCTGATTATGGACTCAGGAACTAGTCAGTTAGGTGCCAAGGAGTCTGTTGCCGACACTGCAAGAGTTTTGGAGCGCCAAGTGGCAGCTATCGTCTGGAGGACTTTTGCCCAATCGGGTCTTGAGGAAATGGCCGCGAACTCCAAAGTGCCAGTAATCAACAGTTTGAGCGATGAGTTTCACCCTTGTCAGCTGCTTGCCGATTTAATGACGATTCGGGAAAAAATTGGTGACCCCGCAGGCAAGGTGCTCTCATATCTCGGTGATGCCTCCAACAACATGTGCCATTCCTATATGCTCGCCGGCGTTACCGCGGGCATGAAGGTTCGTGTGGCTGGTCCCGCAGGGTATCAACCTAATCCAAAGGTGTTTCGAAGAGCGGAGGAGATTGCTCTTCAGACAGGAGGGTCAATCGATATCTACACCGACCCAAAGCACGCCCTAATCGACAGCGACGTTGTTGCAACCGACACCTGGGTTTCCATGGGTCAGGAGGCCGAAAAGGCACAAAAGGTTAAGGAATTTACTGGTTTCAGCCTGGATTCAGAGTTGATGAGCATTGCCAAGCCCGGGGCAATTGTGCTTCACTGCTTACCCGCCTACCGAGGCTATGAGATTTCCGCTGAGGTTTTAGACGGACCCCAGTCGGTAGTTTGGGATCAGGCTGAAAATCGCCTGCACGCTCAAAAAGCGCTCATGGTTTGGTTAGTCGAGCGCTCTAAAGCCTAAGATTGAACTGTTCCCGAGGGTTTCCGGGTGAAGTTTTTGACAAAGTAGGAGAAAAATGGCCCAGCGCGTTGTTCTGGCATATTCTGGTGGTCTTGACACCTCAGTAGGTATCGGATGGCTCAAAGATGCCACCGGTAAAGAGGTAGTCGCTATGGCCATTGATGTTGGCCAGGGTGGCGAGGACATGGAGGTCATTAGACAGCGCGCCCTCGACTGTGGAGCAGTTGAATCTGTGGTCATAAACGCTCAAGAAGAGTTTGCCGATGACTACATCATGCCCGCGCTGAAGGCCAACGCCCTTTATCAAAAGCGCTACCCACTTGTGTCAGCACTCTCTAGACCTCTTATTGCTAAGTACCTAGCAAAAACAGCCAAGGAGCTAGGTGCTGACACCGTGGCCCACGGTTGCACAGGCAAGGGCAACGACCAGGTTCGATTCGAAGCGTCGGTGGCAGCAATCTCGCCAGACCTTACCTCGATTGCTCCAATTCGCGACTTGGCCCTAACCAGGGACAAGGCAATTGAATACGCGGCCGAGCACAACCTACCCATCGCACAGTCCAAAAAGAGCCCCTACTCGGTAGATCAAAACGTCTGGGGTCGTGCGGTTGAGACCGGGTTCCTTGAGGACCCCTGGAATGCTCCGATCGAAGACCTATATACCTACACCCAGGATCCAGACGTGATGCGCGAGCCAACCGAGGTCATCATAAAGTTTGAGCAGGGAATCCCGGTGGCGATTGACGGCGTTTCATACAGCGCCATCGACATGGTTAAGAAAATGAATGAACTGGCTGGAGCTCACGGTGTCGGGCGAATCGACTTGGTCGAGGACCGTCTGGTTGGCATCAAATCTCGCGAAATCTATGAGGCCCCGGCCGGAATCGCTCTGATTCAGGCTCATGAGGAGCTTGAGAACCTGACCCTAGAGCGCGATGTCAACCGATTTAAAAAGGGCATCGAAGATAAGTGGGCAACCATGGTTTACGAAGGCCTTTGGTTTTCTGACCTAAAGCGCTCGCTGGATGTATTTATCGATCACACCCAGAAGTATGTTTCCGGAGAGGTGCGTCTGAAACTTCGCGGTGGAAGGGCGGTTGTAACCGGAAGAAGATCCGAGCAGAGCCTTTACGATTTCAACCTGGCAACCTACGACACTGGAGACAGTTTTGACTCCTCGCTAGCCAAGGGATTCATTGAGCTCTGGGCTCTTCCGAGCAAGATTTCAGCAAAGCGTGCACATGGCAAATGAGTCCAAGCCCGGATCGCTATGGGGAGGAAGATTTGGAGCGGACAGCGCCGATGCCCTTTTGGCCCTGAGTAAGTCAACGCATTTTGACTGGCGTCTTGCGGAGTACGACATCGCAGGGTCAAGGGCCCACGTAAAGGCCCTGTTCACCGCAGGCTATCTGAATAACGATGAGGCTGAGCGTCTAAACAAGGTGTTGAAACAGTTGCTAGAACGCGTCCAAGCTGGAAGCTTCACGCCACGGGAGCTAGATGAGGACGTTCATTCAGCACTTGAGCGGGGAATCATAGAAATCGCTGGTGCTGAACTGGGTGGCAAGCTTCGCGCCGGAAGATCTAGAAATGATCAGATCGCAACTTTGATTCGCTCCTACCTTAAGGATCAGGCTGGTGAGATCGAAATTTTGGTTCGCGAGCTAATTGGAGTACTAACCGATCGCGCCGAAGAGCACTTGGGTTCTGCTATCCCGGGCAGGACTCACATGCAGCACGCACAGCCAGTACTTCTGTCTCATCACCTTCTGGCGCACGCCTGGCCACTGGTTAGAGATATGGAACGACTTCGGGACTGGCGTGTTAGAGCTAACCTTTCTCCCTACGGTGCTGGAGCGTTGGCTGGTTCAAGTCTTGGACTAGATCCGGTTTTGGTTGCTAACGAACTGGGTTTTGCCGGCACTACACAAAACTCCATGGATGGAACTTCGGCTAGAGATGTTGTTGCCGAGTTCGCGTTCATCATGAGCCTAATTGGCATTAATCTTTCGCGTTTTGCGGAAGAAATAATCATTTGGGCAACAGCGGAGTTTGGATACATCAAACTCGACGATGCTTTCTCTACCGGATCATCGATTATGCCGCAAAAGAAAAATCCAGATGTTGCTGAACTCGCGCGAGGAAAATCCGGTCGATTGATTGGAAATCTAACAGGGCTTCTTGCAACACTCAAAGGATTACCACTGGCCTATAACCGCGATCTCCAAGAAGACAAGGAACAGGTGTTCGATTCCATCGACACCTTGAAAGTCTTGCTTCCGGCATTTTCAGGGATGATCCAAACGATGAAGTTTGACCTTGACAGACTTGAGCTTCTTGCTCCGGCAGGCTTCTCTCTGGCAACCGATGTTGCCGAATGGCTAGTAAAGCAGCAGGTGCCATTCAGAGAAGCTCACGAGATAACCGGAAAACTTGTCGCCTACTGTGAAGAGAACTCACTAGGTCTGCACGAGGTGCCGGATGCTCAGATGGCCAAGATTTCGAAACTACTAACCCCTGAAGTAAGAGATGTGCTTTCCGTTTCAGGATCCATAAAGTCACGCTCCGGTGCCGGAGGCACAGCACTTCCAAGAGTGCTGGAACAAATCAGCGAACTTCGAAAGAGCTGGGTAGCAAAATAATGTCAATTGCCAACCAGTCCAACGACAGCTCATTTGCCTCATTTTTGGAAGAGCTTAAGTGGCGAGGGCTGATTGCAATCTCGACCGATGAGGCAGAGCTATCGAAGGCATTAGATTCGGGCAAGCTAACTTTTTACATCGGCTTTGACCCGACCGCTCCGAGTTTGCACCTTGGGAATCTGGTCCAGCTTCTTATTACGCGAAGGCTACAACTGGCCGGACACAACCCACTTGTTTTGATTGGCGGGTCAACTGGATTAGTGGGGGACCCACGTCCAACTGCTGAGCGTCAGCTAAACACCAAAGAAACAGTTTCCGAGTGGGTTGAGAAGCTATCAAAACAGGCTTCGCGGTTCTTGGACTTTTCTGGCAGTAATCCAGCAACTCTTGTAAACAACTTGGACTGGACCGAATCTCTAAGCGCGATTGATTTCCTGCGTGAAATCGGGAAGCACTTCCGTGTTGGAAAAATGCTTTCGAAAGAAGCTGTAAGCGCAAGGCTAAATTCCGAACACGGCATTAGCTACACCGAGTTCAGCTACCAGATTCTGCAGGGGTATGACTTCCTGGAGCTCTACAGAAGACACAACTGCACGCTTCAACTCGGGGGATCGGACCAGTGGGGAAATCTAACTTCGGGTTCGGATTTGATTCACAAGGTTGAGGGAAAAAGTGTTCACCTGTTGGCTACGCCGCTAATAACAAATTCCGACGGTAAAAAATTTGGAAAATCAGAAGGCAACGCGGTTTGGTTAGATTCAGACCACACCAGTCCATATGCTTTTTATCAGTTCTGGTTGAACGTTGAGGATGCTGACGTCATCGACCGGCTAAAGGTATTCACATTTTTGTCCAGGTCTGAGATTGAGGCGCTGGCGGAAAAGGTCAAGATCGAACCTCACCTTCGTGAGGCGCAGCGGACTCTGGCCCTTGAGGTCACGAGCCTGGTTCATTCACCGGGGGCAGCCCAGGCGGCCATTCAGGCATCGAAAGCCCTTTTTGGTCAGGCCGAGCTCACCGAGCTCGCCGAGACTGATTTGCTCTCAGCGCTATCAGAGCTTCCAAGCACCAAGGCCGCAAAGGGAACTCAAATTGCCCAGCTATTGGTAGATACGGGCCTAGAGGCCAGTCTTTCGGCGGCTCGAAGGGCTATCAAAGAGGGCGGAGTCTACCTAAACAACGAGAAAGTGACTGATGAGGGCGCTTTGTTTGATCAGGTCTTGGCGGGAAACTGTGCGGTGCTTCGACGGGGCAAAAAGACCCTCGCTGCGGTCTATCTTTCCTAGATAAATCTTCTAAAAAAAGCCTAAAAAACGGGCCTTTTGATTTGACATTGCAGTCCACAACAGCGTACTCTTGTGAGGTTGTCCAAAGCTTGGAAATCTGCCTAGAAATCCGGCTCAAGTGCAACCAATCTCCGTGAAAAATCAGGCCTTGCAGGCCTGGAATTTCGCGCCTAAGATTGAAAGTCCGCCTCTTCAAAAAGAAGCTAGAAGCCCAAGGTTTCTGGCGATTTTTTGACTCGGCGACTTTGGAAAAGTAGCTCTAGAGATTGACCTAAAAATCAATTACTTGATGCGTCCGATCCTTGAGAACTCAACAGCGTGCACAATGTCGATGCCAAGAACCTCTTGGCTTTATTTGGCTTGCCAAATGAAGTGAAGAGAAGTAATTGGATTAGACAGATTGTCAGACAATCTGATTTAGTCAGATCAAATTGATTGCCCCATTTTCCGGGGCATTCGTAAAGTTTGCTTGAGGGTTTAGGCCCGAAGAGCTACTTAACTTTTACGGAGAGTTTGATCCTGGCTCAGGACGAACGCTGGCGGCGTGCTTAACACATGCAAGTCGAACGATGAAGCTGGAGCTTGCTCCAGTGGATTAGTGGCGAACGGGTGAGTAACACGTGAGCAATCTGCCCTTGACTCTGGGATAACTGCGGGAAACTGTAGCTAATACCGGATACGACACCTTGGGGCATCCCAGGGTGTGGAAAGAATTTCGGTCAAGGATGAGCTCGCGGCCTATCAGCTAGTTGGTGAGGTAATGGCTCACCAAGGCGACGACGGGTAGCCGGCCTGAGAGGGTGACCGGCCACACTGG
>NZ_JBASXC010000064.1:0-2228 GCF_049276775.1 Rhodoluna sp. | reverse complement strand
CCTCACCCAGCAAATTCAGGTTCAGCGAGATGCCATCGGCTTGGACCTTCGCTAGGTGCTTGGTTAGCGGCTTATCTCTGGCGTCAGCAATCAAATGTGAGACCAGGGTTCGAAGCACGAATCTGGCAATTGGGATTACCGGGAACGGGAACTAGGGGGCAAAAATGCCACCTAGCCTGATCGCGAAGCGATCAAGCGGTGGCAATGCCTTTGGCACTATCTTCGTGAGCTTTCTAAGCTCACGAGCGGCAACTCTCATACTCTCGGGTCTGATGACCCGATCAACAAAGTTCAGGGTGAACTCAAGACCGTTGGGGTCCTTCAGTAGGGAAGAAAGCCTGGCTTCAGCTGCCGAGGAAGAGGCGTTGCCCTTGGCCTCAACGAGCCAACTTTCTACTAGCGACACTGCTTCTTTGGAGAGCGCTGCGCGGTTCATTTAGGGTTTATGTCCATTCACTCGGAGCTGGCTCTTTGCCCTTTGGCAAAGCTGATGCTTTGGACCAGGCCAGAACCCAATCGGGAAGCTTTGGAATGGGTCCGATCCAAGGTGTCACACTAAAGATGTCTTCCGGTGTCACAATTCCTCTGGAGCGCTTCAAGAACCTAATTCGAACAACTGCCCTCGCGTAGACCTCACCCTTGACAACAAATCTTTGCTCAAAGTAAAAAGCCTCGTCTGTCCAACCGATGACCTTGCTCTCAAGATCAAACGCTTGCCAAAGTTCAAGTGACTTTCTAAAGGTAACGTTCTCGGCGACCACCACCGGGTACCAGCCGAGCTTTTTCCACTTATTCCAGATACCGGTTCGCTTGCCGTGGTCGTAGCGACCCAAGTCCAAGATGGTCAAAAACACACCATTATTCATATGTGCATAGATATCTAGATCGGTGGGCCAAACCCTAAAGGGTCTTATGGCAACCTCGTGAATCTGGAGTGGTTTTCTTGTTCGCCAACTAAATAGCTGCACGATAAGTCTTAGCCAGAGTTTCAATTACCTAATCCCAACTTGTTCAAATCGCGCACTACCAAATGCTCACACGCTTGGACTGCTCCAACCAGAGCTTATCTTCAGCCGTTAGGTTGAACGCCTCATAGAACGCGTCAATGTTTCGAACAATCTGGTTACACCTAAACTCGGGAGGCGAGTGTGGATCGGTTGCAAGTCTCTGCAAGACAATCTCATCTCTTCCCTTTGTTCGCCAGGCCGCTGCCCAAGACAAGAACAGTCTTTGCTCGGGGGTTAGTCCATCGATAGGAGCGATTTCTCTTGCTGCCGCCGTCTGATCTTCTGCAAACATTAGATAGGCCTTGTATGCGATTCCAAGTCCTCCAAGGTCACCGATGTTCTCACCGATGGTGAGCTCGCCGTTCACTTTGTTCTCAGCTGGTAATTGCTCGGGAGAGAGTGCATTGAACTGCGAGATAAGGCTCGCAGTTCTTTCCTCAAATGCCTTGCGGTCAGCATCTGACCACCAGCTCATCAGTGCTCCGTCGCCGTCGTATTTGGATCCCTGGTCGTCAAAGCCGTGGCCGATCTCGTGGCCGATGACGGCACCGATTGCTCCGAAGTTCACAGCATCGTCGGCTTCCAAGGAAAAGAACGGCGGCTGCAAAATTGCAGCTGGGAAAACAATCTCGTTGAACCCCGGGTTGTAATAAGCGTTCACTGTCTGCGGGGTCATGAACCACTCGTCACGGTCTATTGGCGAGCCGATCTTTTTCATCTCAAGGTCCAAGTTCCAAGAGGTCACACGCTTAACGTTTCCAACTAGATCATTGCGGTCAATGACAATGCTCGAGTAGTCCTTCCACTTCACCGGGTACCCGATCTTTGGTGTGAACTTTTCTAGTTTCACTAGCGCCTTGGACTTTGTCTCATCGCTCATCCAAGGAAGCTCTTGAATGCTTTCCCGGTAAGCCTTGATCAAATACTCAACCAGCTCATCCATCTTGGCTTTTGCCTCAGGCGGGTAATACTTCTCGACGTAAATCTTTCCAACCGCTTCACCCAATGAACCCTCAACAAGAGAGACCGCTCGCTTCCAGCGAGCGCGATTGACCGGTGCGCCTGTCAACTTGGTTCCATAGAACGCAAATCTTTCGTCAACGAAGTCTTTAGACAAGTAAGCAGCCTTCGAGGAAATCACATGCCAGCTCATCCAGGTCTTTAGCGCCTCAAGGTTTTCTTCTGAATAAACAGCCTCAAGTCCTTCGAAGAAGGACGGCA
>NZ_JBASXC010000063.1:0-1692 GCF_049276775.1 Rhodoluna sp. | reverse complement strand
GCTGGTACCTGACGGATCCTCTCGCTTGGCCGGCGGCGGATGGGGTGCTTGCAAAGCTGAAGCAGATCGTCACGACGAACGGGGCGGACCCCGTGCCGGAGGAACTGGTCGCCGAGGCGGAATCGTCCTTTGCGCCGCCGAAGGGCTTCATTGAAACGGAGGAGCTCCTTGCGAACGGCGAGGTGAGGCGCGTGAGGATCGAAGTGGGGGCCCTAGATATCGACGGCATCCGGATCTTCGTCAAGCGCGACGGCAAGATGCTCCGCACGGTTCGGAACATCGAGAGCATCTTCGAGTTCACGGTTCATGACTTCCGATCCAAGCGGATCTTCGCGATGGAGCGCGGAGCCGTCGCGGAGGTGGAGCGCGTGGGGGGCTGGTACAAGATGGATGAGCCGATTCCCCTTGGCATGAGGGCGCGAAGTACCGGGGGAACGTGGGAACTCTTGGAGCCGCTGAGGTGCACCGGGGACCCCTTGGTCTTTGGGGTTTGGACGAACTATCTCTCAACGATCAAAGCCAAGCGGATCGTCAATGACCTGCCGGATATCGACTATGCGAGATTCGGTTTGGATCAGCCGTGGCTGACGCTGCGTCTCAAGGGCTTTGGCGGCACGGAGCAGGCGCTGCACCTCGCGCAGAAGGACGGGAACGTGTACGGGCGCCGGAACGAAGAGGTCACCATCTTCGAGTTCGAGCCTGACGCGATGTCCTATTTCGGTGAGGACGTCGGCAACTTCTACGAGCTCCAGTTCGCGCGCATGGAGCGCCGTGACATCAAGCACGTTTGGATCCAGCAGCCTGAGCAAACCCTGCGGTTCTCCCGGGGCCCCGACGGTGAGGGGTGGACCGTCGCCGGGCGTGCTACAGGCGTCACCGAGTTTGGAGCGGAGTTCTCGGTCGACGACCAGGAGTTCTCGGACTTCTTGAAGGAAACGGAGGTGGTGGAGGCCCAGCGGATGTTCACGGACGTGGGGCCCGATGAATTTTTCGGGGACGGGGTGCGTGAGACGTCTCTCTACCTGGAGCCCTATTCCGGGCCCCGGCAGGGAGGACGCTTTGCTCCGGTGATGACGATTCCCGACGGCACAGAGCTTGCGCCCTTTCAGCGCTTCGGAGACGCGGCGGCCCAGGGGATGGCACCGGAGTTTGCGGCCCTCGCTGATCGATCGTTGGAGTCGTTCCTCAACAGGAAGATTTGGGAGCAAACGAACACCTGGCTCAGGAAGCTCACCCTTTCCGGTGATGATGGTTCCATGCGCGCGTACGAGCGCGGCGACGGCTTCGACTGGCGGGACGTATCGACCAAAGAGCCCGCCCGTGATTTGGACCCGGTTCTCGACCACTTGATGTTCCTCAAGGCGGATCGCTACACCCCACTGGGCGCGCCACGCGGTGCCCTCACTGGCTCGGTCACGGTGGCCTTCACGGACAGCGAGGGGCAGGTCTCCGCAGCCGTACTTGGTGTGGCCGAGTCCGGGGAAGTCCGCGTGCGCCAAGGGGAGCTGGAGGCAGTCCTGGACCGCCAGGCCCTGCACGCGGACCTTCGCAAGGTGCTTGGCCTCGACTGAGGCCGGCTGGACCGACGGGCGCTGCCGTCGTTCCTCGATGTCATGGATTGTTCGCCAAATCTAGCGTCTCATACTAGCTGGATTTCACCTATCATTTCCCTAACCCCGTCATGTTCATGAG
>NZ_JBASXC010000062.1:0-14866 GCF_049276775.1 Rhodoluna sp. | reverse complement strand
CTCTGGTCGCCCCCATTGCCAGCAGGCCCGCGATTGCAATTCCAAAGGTTGCAGCTGATCCGGAAATCGACGCCACAACCCCTGCGATGATCGGGGCTTTTAGTTCTTTTGCTGGCTTAGCCGCCTGTGACATTTATTAGGCAGACTTTTCTTGCTGCTTCTTGAAGGGAGTGATTTCTGCTTCTTTCTTACCCAGAACCACGTCTTTGGTGATTTTCACAATCCCTTGATTTTCCATGGTTGGTATCTCGAACATTATCGGACCCAGCGTGTTCTCAAGAATTGCTCTTAGTCCTCGGGCGCCAGTTTCGTGATCGATTGCCATGTCAGCCATCAACTCAAGTGCCTTAGTGTCAAACTCGAGCTCAAAGCCATCAAGTTCAAACATTCTCTGGTACTGCTTAGTCAGAGCATTCTTTGGAACGGTCAAGATATCCATAAGGGCTGCGCGATCAAGAGGTTCAACGGTTGCGATAACAGGAAGACGTCCGATGAATTCTGGGATTAGGCCAAACTTACGCAGATCCTCAGACTGAACATCGTTGAAAATATCGGGGTCGATGCCGTGAGACTTGACCTCGTTACCAAAACCAATTCCTCGCTTACCTGAACGGTTTGAGATTATTTCCTCAAGGCCTGCGAAAGCTCCGGCCACGATAAACAGGACATTGGTGGTATCGATCTGAATGAACTCCTGCTGAGGGTGCTTTCTACCGCCTTGAGGTGGGACCGAAGCTACGGTGCCCTCCAAGATCTTTAGCAGCGCCTGCTGAACACCCTCGCCAGAGACATCTCGGGTGATTGAGGGGTTCTCGGCTTTTCGGGAAATCTTGTCAATCTCATCGATGTAGATAATTCCCTGTTCGGCACGTTTGACGTCGAAATCAGCCGCTTGAAGAAGTTTCAAGAGAATGTTCTCGACGTCTTCACCGACATATCCGGCTTCGGTCAAAGCTGTAGCGTCAGCTACGGCAAAAGGAACATTCAACCGCTTGGCCAGAGTCTGAGCCAGGTAGGTCTTTCCGCAACCGGTTGGGCCAATCATCAAAATGTTGGACTTTGCAATTTCGATGGAGTCGTGCTCTTTACCAGCAGCGGTGAGTGTTCCAACCGATCGGATTCGCTTGTAGTGGTTGTAAACAGCAACCGAAAGCACTTTTTTGGCTTTGTCTTGTCCGATAACGTACTCGTCGAGGTAGCCGAAGATTTCCTTCGGCTTTGGAAGCTCAATGTCTTCGAACTCTTTGGTGGCAGCCGCCCCGAGTTCTTCTTCAATAATTTCGTTGCAAAGCTCAATGCACTCGTCGCAAATGTATACGCCGGGTCCAGCAATTAGCTTGCGTACCTGCTTTTGGCTCTTTCCACAGAAAGAGCACTTGAGTAGGTCGCCGGACTCACTGAGTTTTGTCATAGCTAAAACCCTATTACCCAGCCCCGACAATCAAGGTTAGGTTCACCCCAAGTTGCCTAACTTGCAGGGATTGGGTTCTTACGGGAGGTAAGGACCTGGTCGATTAGCCCGTATTCCAAGGCCTCTTCAGAGGTCAAGATTTTGTCACGGTCGATGTCCTTATTTACTTCTTCTATTGAGCGCTTCGAGTGCTTTGACAGAGTCATCTCTAGCCACTCGCGAAGACGCATGATTTCCCGGGCCTGAATTTCAATATCCGATGCCTGGCCACGACCGGAGTCGCCGGTTGCCGGCTGGTGAATCAAAATTCGAGCGTTTGGAAGTGCGAGGCGCTTACCTGGGGCGCCGGCAGCCAACAACACTGCCGCGGCAGAAGCTGCCTGACCCAGGCAAACGGTCTGAATGTGTGGACGAATGTACTGCATGGTGTCGTAAATCGCCGTCATTGCGGTAAATGACCCACCTGGTGAGTTGATGTACATTGTGATGTCGCGGTCCGGGTCCTGGCTTTCTAGAACCAGTAGCTGTGCCATGACGTCATCAGCGGATGCGTCGTCAACTTGAACACCTAGAAAAACGATGCGGTCCTCAAACAACTTGTTGTATGGGTCTTGACGCTTAAAGCCGTAGGAGGTTCTCTCCTCGAAGCTTGGGAGAATGTAGCGGGCCTCTGGGCTCAGCTTTGAAAAATCGATGGACACTTGGTTTTCTCCCTACTTGGTTCCAACACCGGTTGCGCTGACAGCCGACGCCTGAATTTGATCAATGAATCCGTACTCGAGAGCCTCAGCTGCTGTGAACCAGCGGTCGCGGTCACCGTCTGCCATGATCTGCTCGAGGGTTTTACCGGTCTGGTCTGCTGTAATCTGTGCCAGCTGACGCTTCATTGACATGATCAGCTCCGCTTGGGTTTGAATGTCGGATGCTGTTCCACCGAATCCACCAAGTGGCTGGTGAAGTAGCACACGGGTGTTGGGGGTCGCATACCTCTTACCCTTGGTTCCCGAAGAAAGAAGGAACTGACCCATCGAAGCCGCCATACCGATTCCAACTGTCACGATGTCGTTTGGAACGTACTGCATGGTGTCGTAGATGGCCATGCCGGCAGTAATCGAACCGCCGGGAGAGTTGATGTATAGGTAGATGTCCTTGCTGGAGTCTTCCGCCGCTAGAAACAGCATCTTTGCGCAAATCTCATTTGCGATGTCGTCTCTTACCTCGCTGCCTAGCCAAATGATGCGATCTTTCAGCAACCGATCAGCGGTCGAGAACTTTTCCATAGCTTTATCTGCCATTTGTAGCCTTGCTCCTAGATTTGATTGGGCCTTCGTCTAACGTCAAAGATACTTGCCAAAACGCCTGGTTTTAGCCTTGTTCGCCTAGGGCAATAAAGTACGTGTCTTAGTCGTGGTCGTGTCCGGCGTGCTCGTCAGGGCCAGAAGCTACCTGGCTGGTTCCCTTGAGAAAATCGGTCAGATCAACTTTGGCCCCGGCCTTATCTTGGACGGTTGCCTCCGCAAGCACAACGTGAAGGGCCTTGCGCCTGGAGACCTCTCCAACAAAAGCGGGAACCTGACCGTTTTTGCTAATGGTCTCAATGAATTCATTTGGCTCCATGCCGTAGTTCTGGCTACTCATTACCAGGTACTGCATGAGCTCCTGCTCGTTCACCTTAAGTTCTTCGGCTTCGGCAATTTCGTCAAGCAGCATCTGAACCTTGAAGGACTTTTCAGACTCTTCGGTCACCTCGGCGCGGTGCTTATCGTCGGTCAGTCGGCCCTCGCCCTCCAGGTGACGATTGACATCGGACTCGATTAGCTCTTTCGAAACCGGAACATCAACTAGCTTTAGTAGCTGGTCGGTGACAGCAGATCTCGCCTGAGCTCCCTGCGAGTAGGTCTTGGCCTTTGCGATCTGAGCCTCGATGTCGTCTTTGAGTTCTTTAAGGGTGTCGAACTGACTGGCGAGCTGTGCAAAGGCGTCGTCCGCCACCGGTAGCTCTCGCTCCTTGACTGCAATTACCTTGACTGTAACCTCGGCCTCGACTCCGGCCATGTCACCGCCGACCAGCTTGGATCGGAAGACCGTTGTCTCACCTGCGGTTAGGGTATCGATTGCCTCGTCGATGCCATCGAGTAGGTTTCCAGAACCAACTTCGTATGAGATATTCTCTGCGGAATCGATTTCCTTACCCTCGATGGTGGCTGAGAGGTCAATTGATACAAAATCACCCTTCTTGGTCGCTCGCTCGACTGTTTTTAGAGTTCCAAAGCGAGCGCGAAGGGCGTCTAGCTCTTCCTCAACTTCTTTTCCAGCAACCTTGATGGTGTCAACTTCGACCTTTAGGCCCTTGTAATTTGGCAGTTTGATCTCGGGTCTTACCTCTACCTCAATTTCAACTACAAGATTGCCCAAAAATGTTTTCTCATCTGGGCTCTGCTTCACATCGGCCTGCGGTTGACCCAGGGGTCGAAGCTTGGCTTCCTCGAGAGCTTTTTTGTAAATGCCGTCTAGGCCATCGTTTATGGCGTGAGCCAAAATCGCCGGGCGGCCAACTCGCTGATCCAAGATCGCTGCAGGAATCTTGCCTTTTCTAAAACCAGGAACATTGACCTGCTCGGCGATGTGCTCGTAGGCGTGGTCTAGAGAAGGCTTGAACTCGTCCGGTGTCACCTCGATGTTGAGCTTCACGCGAGTTGGATTGATGCGGTCGACTGTGGTCTTCAAGCTAATCTCCTGGGGGTGAGACCCTAATAAAAAAGGGGCAAGGTGTTTATTTTTCTGTGGTCGGGGTGACAGGACTCGAACCTGCGATATCCTGCTCCCAAAGCAGGCGCGCTAGCCACTACGCTACACCCCGGTGGATTGAAGACTTTGGACCTTCAACA
This sequence comes from Rhodoluna sp., assembly GCF_049276775.1. GTDB lineage: Bacteria > Actinomycetota > Actinomycetes > Actinomycetales > Microbacteriaceae > Rhodoluna. Next base: position 10,567 of record NZ_JBASXC010000062.1, on the reverse strand, counting down.
ACCTCGGTTAGTCTATCCCATACAATAGAGGGGTTGCGTACACGTTTCGCGGGTGTAGCTCAATGGTAGAGCCTCAGTTTTCCAAACTGATGGCGCGGGTTCGATTCCCGTCACCCGCTCCACTCACTGAATAACCTTCACTTCTGACAGCTTGGGCAGAAGTAAAGCTTCCTGGATAATAACTCCTCCATGGCTACCTTCTTATTGCATACCCTGCACGGCAATCCTTCACGCTTGTACACGAAGTAGCGATTCTCGAGAAGAACTCGTCCGGTGAGAAAGTCATCACGGGTCAGCATGATTCCCTTTTTTACCCCGATACGCATGAGTTTGACAGAGTCATCCCAGATACCGAGAAGTCGCTCTTCGGAAAGCTCCTGTCCTGGAGTTTTAGGGTTCAGTCCGGCTCGGAAGAGTAGCTCCGCACGATATACATTGCCGATACCGCTTATTACAGCCTGGTTCATTAGTGCAGCCGCAATTGGAGCTCTTGAGCTTTTGACCTTGGAAACAAACTTCATCGCCTCGGAGCCGGTTGGGTCAGGAGTCAACGGGTCTGGGCCTAGGCGCTTTCTAACTATGTCTACTGCCCCTTGATCGATTACCTCACAGACCGTGGGCCCGCGAAGGTCGCAAGAAAAATTGGTAACTCCAAACCGTGCTCGAACGGCGCCCCAAACCTCGGGAGCTTTGGAAAGAGGCACCTTATAGAAGTTCCACTTCCCGTAAATGCCAAGGTGAATTCGAAGGGTTAGCTCGTTATCAAATTCAAGAAATAACTGCTTGCCAATAGCAGTTGACCGAACAAGCTTCCGACCCGAGACCAGTTTGGCATCTGACTCGAATCTTCCCTGAGGGGAGAAGATTTTGACTTTAGAGTTTAGGTAATCTCTTCCAAAGGTGTTGGCAACGCGGTGTATGGAATGACCCTCGGGCATTTTTTATCTAAAGAATCTCGCCGGTTTGCTCAAAGGTTGCGATCTTTCCAATTCGACGAGCGTGACGTTCGTCGCCGCTAAAGGGCTCGGCTATAAAAAGCTTGATTAGCTCGAGAACTTCCTCTTTCGAGTGCTGTCTTGCCCCTAGCGCGACAACGTTAGCGTCGTTGTGAGATCTGGCAAGCTTTGCGGTGTCCTCGTTCCAGGCCAGGGCTGCCCTAACTCCCCTAACTTTATTGGCGGCAATCTGCTCACCGTTTCCAGAGCCACCCAAAACAATACCCAGAGCCTTGGTGCCGGACTGCTCGTCCTTTACAACAGCTAGTGCCGCATTGATGCAAAAACTCGGGTAGTCATCAAGAGGGTCATAAGACTTTGGCCCGTGATCAAAAACCTCATGCCCCAGAGAGGTGAGTGAATCAATCAGAAAGTGACTTGTCTCAAGACCGGCGTGATCGGTTGCGATGTGAATTCTCAATTTGCCTCCCTGTCGAAGCCGCTTCTAATAAATCGTAAGACTAACGAACCTATAACTGCGGTGATGAAGACGTAGCTGAGGGTGATGGCCTGCAGGCTGACTGACAGAACCGCAGGAGCAGCCAAAGCTGCGATGACCATTGAAAACTCTCCGCGTGGCGTCAAAAAAGCCCCTGCTCTAATCCACATCATATTGTCGTTCATGTCCTTGGTGATCCACCAGCCCACCGCAAACTTGCCAGCAACCCCCAAGATAACAAGAGCTGCAACTGCAGGAAAAACGGCAACTAGATCGGCCAAGTTAGTTGCCAGTCCGAAGAACAGAAAGAAGATGGCAGCGAACAGGTCACGAAGTGAACCTAGGCGGCCTCGAACCGTGTTGGCAACCTCACCAGTTAAGAGGAGTCCGACTAGAAAAGCAGCCACCGCCCCCGAGAATCCAGCCAGGTCCGCAACACCGGCTGCTAGAAGTGCAGAACCAAAAATGGTGAGCAACAGAGCACTCGGGACGTCCGGATTCAAAATCCTCGACCACTGAACTTTGCCGCGGTAGGAGATGATCAAAATGATTCCGGTAATCATCAAAGCGATAGAAACCGAAATCAAACCCGCGAAGGCGGAAAGGCCCAGGACCAGTGAGGAAAGAAGAGGTAGGTAGGGAGCAAGGGCCAGGTCCTCAAAAACCAAAATGGTCACGATTCGCTTGGAAAGCTCTGAACGCCGCCATCCGGTTTCCCTAATCAGTTCTGAGGCGATACCCGAAGAAGAGACGTAGCTGATTCCGCCAACAGCAATCGCGGCAAGTGGTCCCCAGCCAAAAAGCAGGGCAAGCGCAGCACCCGGAAGAAAGTTCACAGCGACATCGAAAAATCCAGCTGATTTTCTTTCCTTGAATGCTTTAGCTAAATCGGGCGCGGAGTGCTCTATACCAAGAAGCAGAAGCAGCAAGATGGCACCAATCTGAGCACCTAAATCTAGAAAGTCTTGGCTTAGGCCGATGAGTCCAAATCCCCCCTGTCCAACGATTAGTCCAACCAGAAGATATACCGGCACAACCGAAAATCGAATCCGAGCGGCAATAAAGGCCAGCACACCAAGTCCTAGAAGTAGTGCTCCAATTTCAGCCAGAGTCATGGCCGTTTCAGCTGTGCCCTCGGAAGCCATTAATGGTTGAATCATGCCGCTATTGTTTCACACCCCCCGCCTCCAAGTTAGGCTTTGATGGCATACCTGGCTAGAAAGGTTTGAATCGCTTGCCTGGAGAAAATCTCACGAGACACGAAGCCATTGAGCGCGCAGAAACCGTCTCCGTCCAAAGTTACGAGATCGAGATTGACCTAACTGCCGGCTCAGAGACCTTTGCATCAAATACCCGAGTCAGATTTAGTGCTAAAGAGGGGTCATCGACCTTTATTGACGCAATCACTCATGCTGTTCACTCAGTGGTACTAAACGGTGAGGTGCTAGATCCGGCCAAAGTTTCCGACGGTATACGAATTCAATTACCAAATCTCGCTGCAGAGAACGAACTGGTGGTTGTCGCTTCGGGTAAATACACCAACACCGGAGAGGGACTGCACCGATTTGTAGACCCCGTTGATGGGGAGGTTTACCTTTACACTCAGTTTGAAGTTCCAGACTCAAGGCGGATGTTTGCGGTTTTCGAGCAGCCAGACTTGAAGGCAACTTTTAGCTTCAACATAACGGCCCCCGCTTACTGGAAGATTGTTTCCAACTCCCCCACACCTCAGCCTCACGAGCTTCGCGAGGGGGTATCGGTTTGGAACTTTGAACCGACCCCAAGAATCTCGAGCTACATAACCGCGCTTATCGCAGGGCCCTACGTCGAGGTAAACGATCAGCTCACCTCGAGCTCGGGCAAAGTAGTACCGCTCGGGGTATTTTGTAGAAAGTCTCTTTTTGAGTACCTAGACGCCGAGTACATTTTCGAAAAGACCAAACAGGGCTTTGAGTTCTTTGAGGCGCAGTTTGGCGTTTCTTACCCGTTTGAAAAATACGATCAACTATTTGTTCCGGAGTTCAACGCCGGAGCCATGGAAAATGCAGGAGCTGTTACCTTCACAGAAAGCTACGTCTTCAGATCCAAGGTGACCGATGCGACTCGTGAGCGTCGGGTGGTCACAATTCTTCACGAGCTTGCCCACATGTGGTTTGGTGACCTGGTCACAATGCGCTGGTGGAATGATCTTTGGCTCAATGAATCCTTCGCTGAGTACGCCTCCACTCTGGCAACCGCCGAGGCAACCGAATGGCATGGGGCTTGGGCAACCTTCGCTTCGCTGGAGAAATCCTGGGCCTATCGCCAAGACCAACTTCCCTCAACCCATCCCATCGTTGCTGAGATCAACAATCTGGAAGATGTTCAGGTCAATTTCGACGGCATCACTTACGCCAAGGGTGCATCTGTTCTGAAGCAGTTGGTTGCGTGGGTTGGGCAAGAGCCATTCATGCGCGGAGTGTCTGCTTACTTTAAGAAGCACGCATTCCAAAACACAGAGCTCGCTGACCTACTAAAAGAATTGGAAGCCGAAAGCGGAAGAGACCTTTTGGATTGGTCAAAACTCTGGCTGGAAACTGCCGGAGTGAATCTTTTGGTTCCGCAAATCCAAGAGTCGGAAGGTGTAATCGAGTCCTTTGCAATTGTGCAGTCGGCAATTGCCGACTACCCATACCTGCGTCCGCACCGCCTTGCGGTTGGCCTCTACGAGGACGTTGATGGAAAGCTAGTTCGAACCGAGCGTATCGAATTGGACGTTCAGGGTGAAAGAACAGAAGTTTCGGAGCTTATTGGAAAGAAACGTCCTGCGCTTTTGCTTATAAACGATGACGATCTCAGCTACGCAAAGATTCGTCTTGATGAGCAGTCTTTTTCTACCGCCTTGGCCAAACTCTCAAAAATCGAAGACCCGCTAGCAAGAGCACTGGTTTGGGGCTCGGTTTGGGACGCAACTCGCGACGGTGAGACCAGCGCCAGGAATTTCATCAGGCTGGCTCTTGCTCACATCGCGGAAGAAACAGAGTCAACCACCATGACTACTTTGCTTCGGCAGCTGCTCACGGTGACCAACCTATTCACCGCCCCAAAGCACAGACTAGAAGTCCAACTTGAGGTGGCAGAGGGGCTGCTGAAACTTGCTCAAAATGCCAAGGCCGGATCCGACGCCCAGTTACAGTTTGTGAAGTTCTTCGCACAGTTTGCTAGGAGTCACAGCCAGCTCGTTGCTGTTGCAGATCTGCTGAGCGGGAAGAGTCAGCTCGACGGACTCAAGATTGACACCGACCTTCGCTGGGAGCTACTCACCTCACTTTCGGTAGGTGGCAAGGTGACCAAAGAAAGAATTGATGTTGAGCTAGAAGCTGACAACACGGCCAACGGCCAAAAGGCTCACGCAGCGGCTATCGCCGCGCTTCCTGATCCAAAGTCCAAGCAGGAGATGTTCAACAAACTCGTCGACACCGATGAATTGAGTAATGCCCTGTTGAATTCGGCGAGCCTTGCCTTTGGGCGAGTACTTGACACATCTCTACTGGAGCCTTTTGTTGACCAGTACTTTTCCAAGGTGCTTTCTATTTGGGAACAAAAGAGCTACCACATGGCCGATTATCTACTGGTGAATCTTTACCCTCTTTCTCTTGCAAATAGTGCTCTGGTTGAAAAAACAGAAAAGTTCCTAGAAAATCCAGAACTTTCATCAAAGCCGGCGCTCAAGAGAATACTCATTGAAAACTTGGCCGGAGTTGTCAGGGCCATTAGGTCGCAGCAGACAGATAGCAAGGAGAACTAATGGAATGGCTAAACGAAATTGCCGGTGACTGGGCTTTCGCGGTGCGAATCCTTCTAATTATCCTGGGGCTTATTCTGGTGCGCTGGGTTCTACTGGTGATCATAAAGCGCATTGTCACCACGGTCACCACCGGTGTAAAAAAACGCGAGGGCGTAGCAGACACTAAAGCCCTCGATGCCTCACCGCTTGCCAGAGCCCGAATGGTTCAGCAAGTGAGGCCTTCAAAAAAGGACGCTATTACCCGAGCACTAAGAATGGAGGCCAAGAAGGCTCTCGATAAGGCCGGCGTAAAGCTTTCAACTCCGGAGGGCAAAACTAGGGCTGCAAGGAAATAAATGTCTAACGATTTTGAAGATGCGGCAAGAGTGGAGACCGTTCGAATCAAAGGCCTATCCGGTGAGAGAGTTGGTGGTAACTTCTTCGAACTAATCGGTGGTACTGCCACTTTTAAAAAACTCACTGACAAGTTCTACGAGGGAGTGGCCCAGGATGAAGTGCTGCTTCCGATGTATCCGGAGGATGACATGGCTGGAGCTGCGGATAGGCTTCGCATGTTCTTGGAGCAGTACTGGGGCGGACCAACCACCTATCAAGAAACCAGGGGCCACCCCAGACTTCGCATGAGGCACTCACCATTCAAGATAAATCCGCTAGCTCGAGAGCGGTGGCTCCACCATATGAAGGTGGCAGTTGATTCGCTCGAGCTTCCAGAGCTTCAGCAGGCTGAACTTTGGGGGTACCTAGATCGCGCAGCAACCGCGATGTTAAATAGCTTCGATGACTAGAAGTGCTTGGCCTCTTTAGAGAGCACGTGACCGAAATCGGTTGAGAGCCTCACCCAACCCTGCGAGTGAAATACCGGAACGTTTTCATCCCTCACTAAAAACCCCAAACCTGCGGCGGCAAAAGCTGCACCAGCTGGAACCTTGGACTCAAGATCAATGGCTCGTCCCCAAACCTCTGCTCTGATTCTTGCGGCTATGGGTCCACCGACCGACTCAGGAATTGTCTCGGTAACTTCAATGATTCCGCGCTTTGCGACGTTAGTCAGCATGTGCTCGGCTAGGAAACCGGCTTCGACCCAGCCGGTTCGAGGAGGGGAAACCCCCGCCCAAGGAACTCGCTCACTGGATACCATGTCAAAAATAAATCGTTCTGAAGTCTCGGGCTTTTCTAGCTCGAAGGCAATTCGGTCAAGCACCGCCTGAATCGGAACCAAGATATTTATCTCGGTCTCTTCCTTAAGCTCCATGGTTCTAAGGCCAAGAACCGTGGGGCCGTCCTCTAGGATGCTTCCGGTGAAAAGTGGTGCAACGTAGGCGGTGAGTAAAGTGCCGAAGGCACGAAGCCGAACTATCCCCTTGGGGTCCATCTTCTTGGCCCTAGTTAAGTAGGACTTGAGGTCCTTGGCAGTTTGCTCGTCAAGAAGCTGGAAGCTGTTTTTCATTAGAGAACTAAACTAACCTGTGAAAGCTGTTGACCCAAGTTAGGACACCGATTCACGTGAGCCGAGTCCCACCCGAAGACCCACTTGCCGATCTAATTCTGGCGCTGGATATAAAAGATGCCGGTGGAGCCAGAACCAAAGAAGACATTTTCATCGGGCCTTCCCAGTGGATGCCTCACGGAAGGGTCTTTGGTGGTCAAGTGCTGGCCCAGTGTCACGTTGCTGCCACCAGAACCGTTGATCCGGAACGAACACTACATTCGCTTCACGGCTACTTCCTAAGACCCGGAGATATTGAGCTACCAATTACTTTTTCAGTTGACCGATTGAGAGACGGACGTTCCTTCTCAACCAGAAGAGTCCAGGCCTACCAAAAAGGGGAGCCAATCTTCTCCATGATTGCATCTTTCCAAAGTGAAAGCCCGGGACTGACTCATCAGGAGGAAATGCCCGCCAACATCACCGCCCCCGAGGACCTTCCCTCAGCTGCAGATGTGCTTGGTGGCATTCCCCACCCGGTTGCCCAGTACTGGGCCAAGGCGAGACCTTTTGATATGAGACACGTGCAGTCGCCGATCTACTTCGAGGTAAAAGGTGAGCCGGTAGCTCACCAAGCAGTTTGGCTAAAAGCAATTGGCGAACTTCCAAAATCTCAACAGCTGCACCAGGCTGCACTTGCTTACGCTTCAGACTTCACGCTTTTAGAAAGCATCTACAGAAGACACAAAATCTCCTGGGCCAGGCCCGGACTCAAAACTGCGAGCCTGGATCACGCGATGTGGTTTCATGCACCGGCCAAGGTCGACGAGTGGATGCTCTACGTTCAAGAATCCCCCGCTGCGCAAAACAGCCGCGGTCTAGCCCTTGGGAAAATATTTAGCCGCGACGGAGTGCTGCTTGCAACCGTGGCCCAAGAGGGAATGGTTAGAGTGCCCGAGGGGGCGGTTGCTAGTCTCTTGTCAGTCTTCGGTAGGTAGAACGGTGAGGCTTCGCGGCCTCAGGACCTAAGCGTTCAATCTTGTTGGCCTCGTAGGAATCGAAGTTACCCTCGAACCAATACCAGTTATCAGGATCCTCATCGGTGCCCTCGTAAGCCAAGATGTGAGTTGCCACCCGGTCTAAGAACCAACGATCGTGTGTGATGACCACGGCGCAACCTGGAAACTCGAGAAGCGCATTTTCCAAAGAACCCAGGGTTTCAACATCCAGATCGTTAGTTGGCTCATCAAGTAGCAGTAGGTTTCCACCCTGCTTCAAAGTCAAAGCCAGGTTCAGACGGTTTCTCTCACCGCCGGATAAAACACCGGCCGCTTTTTGCTGGTCCGGACCTTTGAAACCAAAAGCTGCTACGTAGGCCCTCGATGGCATCTCCACCTGACCGACATGGATGTAGTCAAGACCTCCGGAAACCACCTCCCAGAGACTCTTCTCGGGGTCGATACCTGATCGGGACTGGTCAACGTAAGAAATCTTTACGGTCTCACCAATCTTGAGCTCCCCGCCATCGAGTTGCTCTTCGCCAACAATCATCTTGAACAGAGTCGACTTACCGACGCCGTTTGGACCGATTACACCCACGATTCCATTTCGAGGAAGCGAGAAAGAAAGGTTCGAGATCAGTGTGCGATCTACAAATTTTTTGACCAGCGAGTTAGCTTCCAGGACTACATTTCCAAGCCGCGGGCCCGGCGGAATCTGAATCTCCTCAAAATCAAGCTTTCTAGTTTTGTCGGCTTCAGACGCCATCTCCTCGTACTTAGCAAGACGGGCCTTTGACTTGGTCTGCTTGGCCTTTGGTGACGACCTGACCCACTCGAGTTCATCGGAAAGGCGCTTTGCCAACTTGGCATCTTTTTTACCCTGGACCATAAGGCGCTCACGCTTCTTCTCAAGGTAGGTCGAGTAGTTGCCCTCGTAGGGGTAAGCGCGGCCGCGGTCAAGCTCCAAAATCCACTCGGCCACGTTGTCAAGGAAGTACCTATCGTGGGTCACTGCCAGAACGGCACCGGTGTACTTCGCCAAATGCTGCTCGAGCCAGAGAACGCTCTCGGCATCGAGGTGGTTGGTCGGCTCATCAAGAAGCAACAGGTCGGGCTTTTCTAAAAGTAGTTTGCAAAGTGCAACGCGTCTTTTTTCTCCACCGGAGAGGTGGGTGACGGGAGTATCCCCCGGAGGGCAGCGCAGAGCGTCCATGGCCTGCTCCAGCTGGGAATCTAAATCCCACGCATCGAGGTGGTCAATCTGCTCCTGCAAAATACCCATCTCTTCCAACAGGGTGTCGTAATCGGCATCGGGATTAGCAAGCTCTGCGGAGATTTCATTGAAACGGTCCAGCTTGGCCTTGGTTTCGTGAACCGCCTCTTCAACGTTTCCAAGAACGGTCTTGTCCTCATTTAGTTTTGGTTCCTGCATCAAGATTCCGACTGAGTAGCCATCGCTGAGCCGGGCTTCTCCATTCGATGGAGTGTCGATGCCGGCCATGATCTTTAGTACCGAGGACTTACCAGAGCCATTTGGGCCCACCACACCGATTTTGGCACCGGGTAAAAAGGACAAAGTGACATCGTCGAGGATGACCTTATCTCCGTGCGCCTTGCGCGCCTTGATCATCTGGTAAATAAACTCAGCCATCTAAAATCCCTAATTTGTCGATGTCAAAAAAATGACACCCTCTCTACTTCAAGTGTGGTGCGGAGTAAGTTTATCCGACAATGATTTGGCCCGCTTAGGGACCCGTTCACATATCAGCACTAAGTAGAAAGGGTGTCTTTTACGGCCAGGCTCTTAGGGGGAAGTTGCCTAGCCGAGTCTCTATTTGGTCTTGGCTCCAACCAACTCGCTCTCATCTTCGAGCTCGGTTTCATCAGGATCTTGATCCATTGGATCCTCGCGCACCAAAACCGTTCTAGTAAATTCCGATGTTCCCCAGGTTAGGTCCGGGCCAAGCGAATCAGCTTCGATTTCAACCGATGTTCCGGTTCGTTCTCCATTGTCCCAATCTCTAACCTTGAGTCTTCCGGTTGCAACTATTCGATCACCTTTGGAAATTGATGAAGCACTATTGATGGCAAGCTGCCTAAAAGAGGTGATAGTAAACCAACTGGTTTCACCATCCACCCAGGCCTTTTTGGTTCTGTCGTAGCGACGATTTGAGGACGCCAACCTAAAAGACGTGATCGGTAATCCTTCTTGGGTAACTAGGTGCCGAGGTGAGGTAGCAACAAGGCCTGACACCGTAAAGTTTTCTGACATAACTTTCCTTCTTTCAACCTGATTGGTCTAATCAGGTAAAAAGAATCTCAGTATGCGAATTGGCTGTGCTGAAGAAAAAACAATCTGTGGAAAACTTTATTTGAGCAAAGAGGCAAATACCTTGGCGGTTTTTTCCATCTTGGGCTTCACCACAAAGTTGCAATATCCCTGGTTCGGGTTCTTGGAGAAGAAGTCTTGGTGGTATTCCTCGCCCATCCAGAAAGTTTCCAATGGTTCTAGGGTTGTCACTATTCCCTGACCCCAAACCTGTTTGGCTCGATCGAGAGAGTCCTCAAATAAAAGCTTCTGAGGCTCGTCCTGGTAAAACATGCAGCTTCTGTAGCTCGAACCTACGTCGTTGCCCTGACGGTTTAGCTGGGTCGGGTCGTGCAGGGTGAAGAAAATATCCAGAACGGTTTCGGCCGGAATTACCGCCTCGTCAAATATGACCTTGGCCACCTCGGCATGGCCTGTGGACTCAGAGCAAACCGTTTCGTAGTCGGGGTAGCTGGTATGACCTCCCGCGTAGCCAACCTCAACGTCTTCAATGCCCCGAAACTGCATAAAGCTCGAATCTAGGCACCAAAAACAACCTCCACCAAGAACAAAATTCATCATGCTAGCTAGCTTAGGCTTGTGCCTATGAA
>NZ_JBASXC010000061.1:0-13011 GCF_049276775.1 Rhodoluna sp. | reverse complement strand
GAAGTATTCCATGCGCGATGCATCTGTTGCTCCAAGAATTGCTCTTGCGTGACCCGCTGATAAAACTCCGGCTGCAACTTGACGCTGCACACTGGAAGGAAGCTTCAAAAGCCTGAGGGTGTTGGTGATCTGCGGACGTGATCTTCCGATGCGATCAGCAAGTTGTTCTTGGGTAATTCCAAAATCTTCTAACAGCTGCGCGTAGGCACTCGCCTCTTCGAGCGGATTTAAATCACTGCGGTGCAAGTTTTCAAGCAGAGCATCGCGCAGCATGTTTTGATCTTCTGTTTCACGTATGACGGCGGGGATCTTTTTAAGTCCCGCTTGTTTGGACGCGCGAAGTCTTCGCTCACCCATGATTAGTTCGTAGGAGCCCTCTTTGATTTCACGCACCACGATTGGCTGTAATACACCGAGCTCGCGGATCGAGTGAACTAGTTCCTGAAATGCTTCGGGTTCAAAAACAGATCTTGGCTGCTTGGGGTTTGGAACAATTGCGTTTACGTCGAGGTGACCAAAGCGTGCGCCAGGAACAGCTGCCAGTGCTGGTTCTTTGGTTCCGCCGGACGGAAAGAAAACATCAACCGGACGTTCGGTTGATTTATCCGATGTCGGAATAAGTGAACCGATGCCTCTTCCGAGTCCGCCTTTTTTCTCAGCCACGTTGTTCTCCTCTGTTTGCAATTTCAATTGCTGCTTCCATGTATGCAATTGCACCCGGTGATGAATGATCGTAGGAGATTACAGTTTTACCGTAACTCGGTGCTTCGGAAACTCGAACCGATCTTGGAATGATTGTGTTTAAGACTTGATTTGGAAAATGCGTCTTCACTTCTTCGGCAACTTGCGAGGCTAATTTGGTCCGGGAGTCATACATTGTAAGGAGTATTGTCGAAAGTTCGAGTAAAGGGTTAAGGTGTTTCTTAATCATCTCGATTGACCGGGTCAGCTGAGAAAGACCCTCAAGAGCGTAGTACTCACACTGGATCGGGATCAAAACTTCCCTGGCGGCGACAAAAGCGTTCACGGTGAGAAGCCCCAAAGAAGGGGGGCAATCGATCAGCACGTAATCCGGTGGGGTCATGCTGGTGTTGATGTAGTTCTCGATTGCGGTGCGAAGTCTTTGCTCTCTGGCAACTAGGGAAACGAGTTCGATCTCGGCTCCGGCCAAATGGATGGTGGCGGGAACACAAGTAAGGCCCGGGCGTTCAGGTGAGACCTGAACGACCTTTTCTAAAGGCACGTCATCGATCAGAACCTCATAGATGCTCTTGATGTCGGCGTGGTGATCAATGCCTAGGGCGGTGGAGGCGTTGCCCTGCGGATCCAAGTCGATAACCAGGACTGAAAGGCCCTTGGCGGCCAAGGCGGCGGCCAAATTGACTGTTGTGGTGGTCTTTCCGACCCCACCCTTTTGGTTTGAGACCGTAATTATTCGGGTAACCGAAGGTTTTGGCACATTTTGGGCACCAACTGTCTCAAGGCGGCGAGAGTTCTCCACAAGCTCTCTGGCTAGTGGAGTATCAGCGAAATCGGCTAGATCCCCAGACAAATCATCGGGATGTTTCACGTGAAACCTCAGTTGTTTCAGGGTTCTCCACAAGCCAACCGGTTGGTTGTGGAGAACTTTCTTCTCGGCCATTTGGATAGCCCAGGCCGGAAACAACCGACGGCTTTGTCACGCTGGTTGATTCTGCTGGCTGCTCTGGCATTTATTTCTCCCCTGAAGAATCTAGCTTAGTTTTTACCACGGATGTGGGCTCAGACAAAAACTTTTCCCCACAAATCACAATCTCGAAACTCTCTATTTTGAGCTTCTTTTGAAGCTTCCTTGCCGCTTCAATTTCTTCCGGGGCCTTCGAGCCCTTCAGGGCAATGACCCTGCCCCCCGGTTTCAATAGCGGAACACAAAGCCTGAGAAGCTTATCTAGTGCGGCGACGGCCCTGGCCGTGACAACATCAAACTGACCCCCTTCGACTTCTTCAGCTCGAGCCCTAACCACTTGAACGTTTTCAAGGCCCAGCTCCCTAGCGACCCCCTGGAGCCAGCTGGCCCTTCGGTCCATGGGCTCAATTAGAACAAAATTGGTCTCTGGGGCGGCTATTGCCATCGGTATTCCGGGCAGTCCTGCCCCGGAGCCCACGTCGGCCACCAACTCCCCTTGACCCACCATTTCAGCCACCACGGCAGAGTTCAGGATATGCCTTGACCAGATCTTGTCTAATTCCCTGGGGCCCAAAAGACCCAATTCGTCGCTGTCATTGGCAAGCACTTGGGCGTAGCCCCCGGCTAGCTCAATTTGGGAACCAAAGATCGCCTTGGCGGCATCTGGTTCAGCCTCGAATTGTTTCACGTGAAACTATTCGGGTTTTGAGATGACGATGTGGCGATCGCGTCCTTCGCCCTCAGACTCGGAGCTAAGTCCGGCCTCGGCGATTAGGTCGTGGGCCAGCTTGCGCTCGTAGGAGCTCATTGGCTTCAGGTGCTCCGGCTCTCCGGTGTCCTTAACCTTTTCGATGAACTTGGAAACGACCTTGGTGAGCTGGTCGATTTTGGCCTGGCGGGAGCCACCAACATCCAGAATCAGCCTTGAGTAGCTAGAGGTCTTCACCTGAACTGCCAGCCGGGTCAGCTCTTGAAGAGCCTCCACGGTGTCAGGGTGAGAGATTAGGTCTAGGTTGGATCCCTTTCCTGCGGTCACCGCCAGGTAGGCGCGGCCTTCTCGAACGTCAATGTCAATATCGCCGTCCAAGTCAGTTATGTCAAGTAGTTCCTCTAGGTAGTCAGCGGCGACATCGCCCTCTTCCTCTAGCTGCTGGACGGTTCGGTCTTTGCTTTGCTCTAATTCAGCCAATTGCTACCTACTTCTTCTTTTTCTTTTTGCCGTCTTTTTTGGCGCGATTTTTGCCCTTGGGCTGCTCGCGCTGGGTCTTTTCTTCGGCCGCGGCGGCTGCGGCTGCAGCCTCCTCGGCGTCCCTCTTTTCCTGAAGTTCCTTAGGAAGCTTGCCCTTTTTGGCCAGGCGCTCGAGCCTGGCCGCATAGGCCGGGGAGCCGTCGGTTGGCATGTTGCGGATAACGATGAACTGCTGGCCCATGGTCCAGAAGTTGGAGGTTAGCCAGTATGAGATAACCGCGATTGGGAAGGCAACGCCGGATACCACGAAGATTAGGGGGAACACGTATAGCAAGATCTTCTGGGTCTGCATGTATTGGCTGTTCTGAACAGCAGGGTTCTGGTTCTTGGCGATGATCTGCTTCTGGGTAATGAACTGGGATGCAGACATCAAAAACACCATGACTCCGGCCAAGATCTGGACCTGGATGCTGGTTGCGGTCAAGAAGGTCTCGGAAAGCTTGGCCCCAAGGAAGGTTGCGTCGGAGAACTGAATGGCCAGCTCGGAGCTCATTGGTCCAACGCCTGAGTTTTTGGCCTGGGCGTCGTTCAGGGTGAAGAAGAGGCCCATAAAGATTGGGATCTGGACCAGGATTGGAAGGCAGGAAGATAGTGGATTGGAGCCGGTTCTCTTATAGAGATCCATCTGCTCCTTGGCGAATTTTTCTTTGGATTCGCGGTCGTTTTTGCCCTTGTATTTCTTCTGAAGCTTCTGAAGTTCGGGCTGAACCAGCATCATGTTGCGCTGGGACTTGATCTGCTTGACGAACAGCGGGATTAGGGCGGATCGAACTACCAAAACCAGTCCCACGATGGATAGAACCCAGCTCACGCCGGATTCAGGGGAGAGCCCAAAAAACTCAAAAAGGGAGTGAAAGCTCACCAAAATCAGCTCAATAACCCATTTTATGGGGAATAGAATGTCCATTTACTACCCTTCTTCGGGCTTTGATCCAACAAAGCCGTTCTCTAAAACTACAAATCGCTGACCGGAGTCCTTGACTTGGTCAATTCCACCCTCGGACCAGGGGTTGCAGCGGACAATCCTTGCAATTGTCTGAATGCTTCCCCAGATCACCCCTCTTTGCTGGATCTGGCCTAAGCCATATGCCGAGCAGGTCGGGTAGTACCGGCACACATCTCCGTAAAGCGGAGATATGAACTTTCTATATCCCTTCAAAAACAAAATAACTAGGTTTCTGGGTCCTAGCCAAATCGTCCACAAAGCCTTCATTTAGAGCCCTAAAGCCCGATCGAAATCGGACGCCAGGGCCGAAAACTCAAGTTCTGAGCTTCCAGGAAGGGTTCTAAGCACAACCTGAGAGCCAGCTGGAAGCTGGCTGAGCTTGTCTCGGGCTATGGATCGAAGCCTTCTTTTTAGTTGATTTCGCTTTACGGCTCCGCCGCAAGCTTTGGATACTACAAAGCCGAATCTGGTTTGAGATTCTGGCTCTGCAAGCTGGTAGCCGACCAGGTGCTTAGTTGAGAGTTTTTTTCCAGATCGCATCACTTTCCGGAAGTCTTCCCCTCGAACCAGTCGGTTTGCTCTATTGAGCATGGGGAGCGGTTAGGCCGAAAGTTCTTTGCGACCCTTACGGCGACGGGCGGCCAAAATGGCGCGACCGGCACGGGTTGCCATGCGAAGACGGAAGCCGTGCTTCTTTGAACGACGACGGTTGTTCGGCTGAAAAGTGCGCTTGCTCATTTGTTTACACTCCGAGAATCATTGAGGAATCAGGTCAGTGGGCTAAGGGCCTTGTGGTTATTGGGCAGTAGATTCCAAGTTCTGCTCAACTACCTAAATCTAGGGCCTTCAAGGGGGTTTGGTCAAGTCGAAAAGAGGCCAATATTCCACAGAACTTAATTTGCTTTTGGGCGGAAAAATCAGTTGAATACGTAGTTGGGGATTTGACTTTTCCACAACCTCTCCACAAAGTGAATTAGCTGTGGAAAACTACTGCTTCACATAGTAAAAGGATTTTTGGATGAGCGAAAAAGACGAGGTAGGCCAGCAGTGGCTGGCGGTAGTTGATCGCTTGACCGAGAAAAACACCCTGAGCCCACAGCTGATGGGATTTTTGACCCTGGTCGAACCGAAGGGGGTCCTGGCGGACACCTTGTATCTCGAGGTTCCCAATGACCTAACCAGGGGCATGCTTGAGCAGCGCATCCGTGGCGATATTTTGGATGTTTTGCAGGAAAATGCCCTGATGGGTGGTCCCACCAATTTTGCGGTTGTTGTAAACCCAGACATTGAGGATGATTCTCTAATAACCGAGGGGACGGAAAATGTTTACCCGATTGGCTCGGCCCCCTCGCTTCAGACCGAGGAATATTCCCGAAAAACCGGGGCAGTTGGGGTCTTGTTCGACACCCGCCTGAACCCAAAATACAACTTCGATAACTTCGTCACCGGAGGGTCCAATCGTTTTGCCCACGCGGCTGCCTTTGCTGTATCGGAAACCCCGGCCAAGGCCTATAACCCGCTTTTTATCTATGGTGGTTCAGGGCTTGGAAAGACCCACCTTCTGCACGCCATCGGCCACTACGCCCTGAATCTTTACCCGAAAATCAAGGTTCGCTACGTTTCTTCGGAAGAGTTCACCAATGACTTTATTAATGCGATTCAGAACAACAAAACTTCGCTTTTTCAGGCTGAATATCGGGACATTGACGTCCTTCTGATCGACGACATCCAGTTCCTGCAGGGTAAAGACCAGACCCAGGAAGCTTTTTTCCATACCTTCAACACTCTGCACGATCACAACAAGCAGGTGGTGATTACCTCTGATTTGCCACCCAAGGAACTAACCGGCTTTGAGGATCGCATGTTGTCTAGGTTTGAGTGGGGTCTAATCACCGATATTCAAGCCCCGGAACTTGAAACCCGAATCGCTATCTTAAGGAAAAAGGCTGAAAACGAGAAAATCAAGGTTCCGGACGAGATTCTTGAATACATGGCCGCCCGAGTTGCCTCCAACATCCGCGAGCTTGAGGGAACCCTTATTCGAGTTACGGCCTTTGCGGCTTTAAACCGAACCCCCGTGGATATGAGTTTGGTCACGGCGGTTTTGAAGGACCTGGTTCCCCTGGGCGAGGACACGGTTATTGCGCCAAACGACATAATTCAAGAGGTTTCCAGGTATTACTCAATTAGTGCTGCTGATTTATGTGGTTCTTCGAGGCAACAGGCGGTGGCTCAGGCAAGGCAGATCGCCATGTATCTGATCAGGGAGCAAACTAACCTGTCACTCCCGAAGATTGGGCAGTTATTCGGTGGTCGGGATCACACCACCGTTATGTACGCCAACAAAAAGGTCACCGACCTAATGAAAGAGCGCAGAAGCCTTTATAACCAAGTCACTGAGGTTTTGAACAGGGTAAAGCAAAAGTCCCGTGGATAAGCTGTGGAAAGTTGTGTAAACACGGCAAATTCCAAGGCTTTTTCGCTCCACGACCCGGACCTGACTAACAAGCCCCGGAGTTATACACATGTTTATACACAGCTGTGTAAACAACTTTCAAGGATGTAGTTTCGGGGTGTTTGCTGCCAATTAGCTAGTTATCCACAATTTCCACAAAGGTTATTGTGATTATTAGTTAAATAGTTTCTAAGAGATCTATAACTCTTTAGGAAAAACTTGGGTAAAAACCAACCCCAAGTTATGCCAAGATTAAAGACCAAACAGATGGGCCAAAATCGTGAAGTTTCAGGTAAATAAAGACGTTCTCAATGAGGCCGTCGCCTTTGCGGTTAGATTATTACCCCAAAGAACCACCCTGCCGATTCTTAGCGGAATTCTTATCGAGGCTGACGCCAACGCCCTAAGACTCTCGGTATTTGACTACGACACGTCAGCTCAGGTAGAGATAGCAGCAAAAGTTGAAGAATCCGGCAGGGTTTTAGTATCCGGAAGACTGCTTGCAGAAATTGTCAGTAAATTACCAAATGCTGCCGTTGATTTCTCAACTGACGGATCTAAAGTCCAGGTAAATTGTGGTTCGGCTAAGTTCTCGCTTCTAACAATGCCCATCGATGAATATCCAAGCCTTCCTGAAATTCCAGCCACCAGTGGATCTGTTTCTGGAGAAGACTTTGCGGCGGCGATTTCTCAGATAGCTGTTGCCGCGTCAAAAGAAGATGTCACGCCCGTTCTAACAACAGTTCTGCTCGAAACAACAAAAGACAACATCTCACTTGTTGCCACCGACAGATACAGAGTTGCCGTTCAAGATATTTCTTGGACATCGGCTCCAACAACCACAGAAGCGACCGCCCTCATACCAGCCAAAACCCTTCAAGAAATTGCCAAAACCTTTTCCAACCAGGGTGAGATCGCGATTTCAATAAACCCCGCCGACGAGAAAGACCTGATTGCATTTAAGGCCAACAACAGGTCGGTAACCTCTCGTCTAATCAAAGGAAATTTTCCGGCTGTAAAAACTTTGTTTCCAGAAAAGATAGACAACTTTGCAATTTTAAACACCCAAGATCTATTGGATTCAACAAAGCGCGTCTCTTTGGTTTTAGAGCGCGAGAGCCCAATTAAATTCAGCTTTACTCAGCAGGAGCTGAACCTCGAAGCTGCTGGAGGAGAGACAGCGCAGGCCACCGAGTCAATGGACGTTCAGTTAACTGGCGCCGATGTCGTGGTTTCTCTAAAGCCACAGTTTCTGATCGACGGCCTCGGGGGCGTCAAAACGGAGTTTGTAAAAATTGGCTTCACCAACAGCGATAACCCAAACAGACCATCCCCGGTTTTGATTACAAACCACTCGACCAAGGAAAAAGAATCCAGCGATAGCTACATGTATCTTCTTCAACCAAATCTTCTAGGCCGCTAATAAAAGAGCCGACTCACACACAAAATAAGAAAGCAGCCCCAATGCATATCGGACTAGTTGGCCTTGGCAAAATGGGGGGCAACATGCGCTCCCGTCTTCGCAAAAACGGCATCGATGTAACCGGCTACGCAAGGACCAGAGAGGTTTCCGACTCCGACTCTCTCGAAGACATGGTTTCCAAAATTTCTTCACCAAGAATTGTTTGGGTGATGGTCCCTCATGGCAAGCCAACAGACGAAATCATCGACAAACTAGAAAAACTTCTTGAAAAAGGCGACCTGGTTATTGAGGGCGGGAACTCCCGCTTCACAGACGATCAGCGTCACGCCGAACAGCTCTCCAAAAAAGGAATTGGCTACCTGGATTGCGGCGTTTCGGGTGGCGTGTGGGGATTAGAAAATGGCTACGGCCTGATGGTGGGTGGACCGAAAGAATTGGTCGACGCGGCCATGCCAATCTTTGACGCGCTTCGCCCCGAGGGTGAAAGATCTGAAGGATTTGTTCACGTAGGAGATGTTGGTGCGGGTCACTACGCCAAGATGGTCCACAACGGCATTGAGTACGGAATGATGCAAGCTTTTGCTGAAGGCTACGAACTACTTAACAAAAAAGACATCATCAAAGATGTCCACGGAACCTTTAAAGCTTGGCAGCGCGGAACGGTTGTTAGGTCTTGGTTGCTGGATCTATTGGTTCGAGCTCTCGAAGAAGATCCAAACCTCGACCGAATTCGCGGCTACGTTGAAGATTCCGGAGAAGGACGCTGGACAGTTGAAGAAGCAATTGCCAATGCTGTTCCGATGCCCGCGATAACAGCTTCACTTTTTGCTAGGTTCGCCTCGCGTCAGGATGACTCTGATGCAATGAAGGCAGTTGCCGCGCTCCGTCAGCAATTCGGCGGACACTCTGTCAAAGAAAAGTAAAAAGCACCACTCGTCATAAGCCAATAGAAGATGTATGTCAAAAAGGTGCGGCTCACAAACTTTCGGAATTACAAAACCGCCGAGGTCGAGCTTTCCCCAGGGGTAAACCTGCTATTTGGCCCAAATGGCCAGGGAAAAACCAATTTAGTTGAGGCCATCAATTTCTTTGCCAGCCTTTCCTCCCACCGGGTTGCCGGGCACACACCCCTTATAAAACAAGGCGAGCAAAGCGCCATAGTTTCCCTAGACCTTGCCCACCAGGAACGCGAGCTGCTTCTGGAATACGAGATAAACAGCGACTCGCCCAATCGGGCGAGACTAAATAAATCCCCAGTCCAAAAACCCAAGGACATATTGGGCCATCTAAACTCGGTGATTTTTGCCCCAGAAGATCTCGACATAGTAAAGCGCGACCCAACGAATCGCCGAGCTTTTATTGACCAGCTAATTGTTCAATTCACACCGCGCATGCTGGGGGTTTATTCCGACTACGAGCGGGTACTCAAACAGCGCAACACCCTTTTGAAATCAGCCCGAGCGACGGGAACCAGGGGAGATGCACTCTCGACGCTGTCCGCCTGGGACGAATCGCTCGTGAAGTTTGGTTCGGAAATTATTGCGGCGCGAGTTTCTATAGCTGCGAAATTAGCCCCCGGCTTGACAAAAAATTATAAAAACATCGCGAAAACAAATAATGAGCCGAGGATGTTCATCAAATCCTCAATCCTTGGAGCAACAACCTCAGACAGCGACGAAGTAGAGGGGGTGGAATACCTTGAAACCTCGGACCGCGAAGAAATAGCCGAGCTGTTCCGCGAGAAGCTGGCTTTGATGCGACCAAAAGAGCTGGAGCGGGGTATTACTTTGGTCGGCCCCCACCGAGATGATCTTGTTCTGATTCTTGGAAGTCTTCCAGCCAAGGGCTACGCCTCGCACGGCGAGAGCTGGTCTTACGCACTTTCTCTTCGCCTTGCCTCGCTCGAGATTCTCCGGCAGGAATCAACGCTTGGGGATCCGATTTTGATTCTTGATGATGTCTTTGCCGAGCTCGACTCAGACAGGAGAACCAAGCTCGCCGAACTAGTAAAGGGCAACGAGCAGGTTCTGATTACCGCCGCCGTCATCGAAGATGTCCCAGAATCTTTGGTCGCCAAAAGGTTTAGTGTTGTTGCGGGTGAGATTGCAAATGGCTGATGAGAAAAACTTTGCGGAGGATTTTTACTACGCGATGAGACAGGCCGTCACCGGGAGAATCTCAAAAGATCAAAAGCGAATTAAGGAAAAAAAGAAGTCTCGTTCAAAACCTTTTGATTCGGGTCGAGACCCAATTATGGCCTCCAGCACAGTCGACTCTCTGATGGAAGATTTTCGCTGGCAATCCCAGATGGAAGAGGCGGAGCTTTTTGTCAGGTGGCCAGAAATCGTTGGTGACCTAAATGCCAAAAATACCCAACCCGAAAATCTGGCAAACGGCAAGCTAACGGTCAGGTGCAAATCAACAGCTTGGGCCACAGAATTGCGGCTCATGCAAACCCAGATTTTAGAGAGGATTTCAAGCTCGTTTCCCGAGCTTGAAATCAAGAGCATTTCTTTCCTCGGACCAGACGCACCCAGTTGGAAAAAAGGCCCCAGGTCAGTGCCCGGTCGGGGCCCCAGAGACACATACGGATAGCAATCCACAACCTGGAACTTGGGCAGGTGGTTCTGGGCTAAAATGGAACCAGTTAGCAAACCCGAATGTAAGTCGACTTGTCGCCGTTATGTGGAACTAACTAGGCGACTTACAAGGAGCACACCGATAACATGCCGGCGAAAAAAGAATCAGTCAAGCCCGCTTCGAGCACAAAAAAACCAGTGGTAAAAAAAGCCACAAAAACTTCTAAAACAACTTCTTCCAAAGCAGCTCCAAAGCCAGCTGCAAAAGTGCCCGCCAAAACTTCTCCAAAGCCAACGGCAAAAGCCGTGGCGACAAAAGCCGTACCGACGCTCGCAACCAAAAATTCGGGTAAAGAAAAAAAGAAATCTGGCTACGACGCCGGAAGCATTCAGGTTCTTGAGGGTCTCGAGGCTGTTCGCAAGCGTCCCGGAATGTATATCGGCTCAACCGGCCCACGAGGTCTTCACCACCTGGTTTATGAAATTGTCGACAACTCCGTCGACGAAGCACTCGCCGGTCACTGCGACGACATCAATGTCTTTATAACCCCAAAGGGTTGGATAAAAGTCACCGACAACGGCCGCGGAATCCCAGTAGATATGCACCCAGTTGAGAAAAAACCAGCGGTTGAAGTCGTTTTAACTGTGCTTCACGCCGGTGGAAAATTTGGCGGAGGCGGCTACGCTGTCTCCGGTGGTTTGCACGGCGTCGGTGCTTCGGTTGTTAATGCGCTTTCAACCGATCTAAAGGTTGAAGTTGCAAGAGATGGATATCTTTGGCACCAGGATTACAAGATTGGTGTTCCCCAGAAGCCTTTGGTAAAAGGTAAAAAAGTTAGCTACACCGGAACCACAATCGAGTTCAAACCAGACGGCTCAATCTTTGAAACCGTTGAGTTTGACTACGAAACCCTAAGAGCGAGATTCCAACAGATGGCCTTTTTGAATAAGGGCCTCGGAATTACCATCACTGACCAACGAGCAGACAAGACCGACAGCTACCAATACAAGCGCGGACTAGTCGATTACGTCGAGTTCCTAAACGCCTCCAAGAAAATCGAGCTGGTCCACGATGAGATCATCTCTCTGGAGGCAGAAACCTCGAAGAAGGATATGTCCATCGAGGTGGCGATGCAGTGGACGAACGCCTATACCGAGTCTGTCCACACCTACGCAAACACCATCAACACCCACGAGGGTGGTACTCACGAGGAGGGCTTCAGAACAGCCATCACCTCGCTACTCAATAAGTACGCCCGGGCGAACAACCTGCTCAAGGAGAAGGACGAGAACCTGTCGGGTGATGACGTCCGTGAGGGACTCACGGCAGTTATCTCCATCAAGTTGTCAGAGCCTCAGTTCGAGGGTCAGACCAAGACCAAGCTTGGAAACACAGAAGCCAAAACCTTCACCCAGAAAATAGTTAACGATCAACTCGGCGACTGGCTCGAACGCAACCCCCAGTCAGCGAAAGAAATTGTTCGCAAAGCAATTCAGGCTGCAGCGGCTCGAATGGCGGCGAGAAAAGCAAGAGAGGCAACTCGAAGAAAAGGCCTTTTGGAATCCGGCGGAATGCCAGGGAAGCTTCGCGACTGTTCTTCGCGCGATCCAGCTTTGTCGGAAATCTATATTGTTGAGGGTGACTCTGCTGGTGGTTCTGCAGTGAGCGGAAGAGATCCCGAGCACCAGGCGATCTTGCCGCTTCGCGGAAAGATTTTGAACGTTGAAAAGGCGAGACTAGATCGCGCCCTTGCCAACACCGAAGTTCAAGCTTTGATTGCAGCCTTCGGTACCGGAATCGGTGAAGAGTTTGATGTTTCAAAGATCAGGTATCACAAGTGCATTCTGATGGCCGATGCCGACGTTGACGGTCAGCACATTCGAACCCTGCTTCTTACTTTGCTATTTAGATACATGCGCCCCTTGATTGAGCACGGCTACGTTTATCTTGCTCAGCCGCCGCTTTATCGAATCAAGTGGACCAATGCTGAGCACGAGTATGTCTATACAGATACCGAACGAGACCTAAAGCTCGCAGAGGGTGCAAAAGCCGGAAAGAGAATTCCAAAGGAAAACTCCATCCAGCGCTACAAGGGCCTTGGTGAGATGGATTACGACGAGCTCTGGGCAACCACCATGGACCCGGCAAGAAGAACCTTGCTACAGGTAACTCTGGACGACGCAGCTTTGGCCGATGAAGTTTTCTCAACCCTGATGGGCGAGGACGTTGAAGCAAGAAGATCATTTATTCAAAAGAACGCTAAGGATGTTCGCTTCCTAGATATCTAGGGGTTGGGAATTACACAATGGTAGATAAGACGGACGCGCAAGAGCCTCGTATGGACCACGTCGAGCAAATCGACCTGCAGGTCGAAATGCAACGGAGCTATTTGGATTACGCGATGAGCGTCATTGTCGGTCGCGCACTCCCAGATGTTAGGGACGGTCTGAAGCCAGTGCACCGCAGAGTTTTGTATGCGATGTATGACGGGGGCTATAGGCCAGATAAGCAGTTCTCAAAATGCTCCCGTGTTGTTGGCGACGTCATGGGTCAGTACCACCCACACGGTGACACCGCAATTTATGACACCCTAGTTCGCTTGGTACAGTCCTGGAACCTTCGCTACCCACTCGTTCTAGGCCAAGGAAACTTTGGTTCTCCCGGAAACGATCCAGCTGCTGCACCTAGATAC
>NZ_JBASXC010000060.1:0-3613 GCF_049276775.1 Rhodoluna sp. | reverse complement strand
AGAAGTAGGGCTAGCACTATTAGGCCGACTCGGGTCAGGATTTTCGAGATGTTCACCCCTCTAGCCTAAAGGCCCATTGAGGCTGGGAACTAGCTGGGAGAATCTGGCGATACCCTTATCTATTGGGGTCGTTAGTGCTTTAGTTAGATGTTGACCCAAAAACACATAACCTTAGGGGATTTTCCTTGTTCAGACTTGCCACCGCCTCACTCGCTAATCGCTCCGTTGTTGGTTTGCTTACCATCCTTGTTATTGGAGCGGGGCTACTATCAGCCACCGCACTCAAGCAGGAGCTCCTACCTTCTATTGAGGTGCCGCAGGCATCGATTGTCACCGCATACCCCGGTGCTTCGCCTGAGATTGTCGACGCTCAAGTCTCGTCCGTGATCGAAGACCAGGTTAGAACCCTAGATAACCTCGTGAACGTCCGCTCAACCTCAAGTGCGAACCTATCGGTTGTTCGAGTGGAGTTTGATTTTGGTACCACCACCTCAGATGTGGAGGAAAAGCTCAACTCGGTTATTTCAAGTGTTCAGGACTCTTTACCTGGAGATGTTTCTCCAAGGGTTATCTCAGGCTCTTTCGACAGCGTTCCAATCATTGTTCTATCTGTTGCCTCCACAACTGGTGACAACGACGCTCTGGCTGAAATCTTGGCAGATGTATCAATTCCAATTCTTTCTCAGGTACCGGGCGTTCAGGAGATAACGGTCGCCGGTGGCAAGCAAAAGCAGATCACCCTTGACCTAAAGGCAGATGTTCTGAGGGCGAATGGGCTGACACAGCAAAACATCGTTGACGCACTTCGTGCAAACGGATTTGTTATTCCTGCCGGTTCTATTTTGGATGACGCAGGAGAACTTCAAATTGAGGTTGGCACCGAAGTCAACTCACTCGAGCAGTTCAAAGCTCTTCCGCTAATCTCGGCCAACCCACAAGCTGCCCAAGCTGCGGCTGCTGCGGCTGCCCAAGCTGCAGCAGCTCAGGCTGCTGCACAAGCTCCCGGCCAGGTAGCAGCACCTGGTCTGCAAGCTCCAGAGGAACCTGCTGCCCCCGAGATTTTGAACATCGAAGATGTGGCTGATGTGTTTTACGATTACAAACCGGTTGATTCAATTTCGAGAACCAACGGCCTAGACTCACTCGGTATCCAAGTCACCAAGACTCAGGATGGAAACACTGTTGCAATCTCAAACGGAATTGAAGCAAAGATTGACGAGCTCAAGGAAAAGTTGGGCGGAAATGTTGAAATCAACACCGTGTTTGACCAGGGCCCCTTTGTTGAAAAGCAGCTGGAGAACCTAACGATTGAAGGGTCTCTCGGTCTGACCTTCGCAATCTTGATTATCTTGGTGTTCCTGGGCTCGATTCGCTCTACTCTAGTGACAGCAATTTCGATCCCTACTTCACTTCTCATAACCTTCGCAGGGCTACTAATCTCCGACTACAGCCTGAACCTGTTTACCCTGAGCGCCTTAACAATTGCGGTTGGTCGAGTGGTAGATGACTCAATTGTGGTTATTGAAAACATAAATAGGCATCTTTCCTACGGCGAGGAAAAGAAAAGCGCCATTATCCAAGCTGTTAAAGAAGTGGCGGGAGCCATTACCTCGGCCACAATCACAACGGTTGCCGTTTTCCTGCCGGTTGCACTCGTGGGTGGCGTAGTTGGAGAGCTGTTTAGGCCATTTAGCTTAAGCTTCACAATCGCACTTCTGGCCTCATTGATTGTTTCGCTAACTATTGTTCCGGTGCTTGCCTACTGGTTCCTAAAGACCCCGGCAGTTGAAGCTTCGGCTTACGAAATGACCGAGCAGCAATTGTCTGAACAGATGGAAAAAGCCCGCGAGGTCGAGGAGCAGAAGGAAAGACGAAGCTGGTTGCAGCGCGGATACATTCCAGTTCTTCGAACCACCCAGGCACACCCGGTTGTAACACTGATTGCCTCAGCAGCAGTGCTGGGCTTTACTTTCTCTCTCATTCCACAACTAAAGACCGACTTCATCGGCGACTTCGGAGGCGACACCTTCTCGGTTCGCCAGGAGATGCCCGCAGGCAGCACCTTCGAGCAGCGCGATAATGCATCTGAAATTGTTGAGGATTTGATTCTCGAGCAAGACGGTGTTGAGACCGTACTTGCAACCTTTGGTGGTCGCGCCGATGGTCGAGTGAACTTTGGTGGCAATGCTAATGCCACCACCATCCAAGTTTCCCTGGCCAAGGATGCAGATGGCGATGCCATTAAGGAAGCAATTCAAGAAGGCATCGACGCAAGAAGCGACATCGGCGAGACCTCTATCTCCGCTGGCGGAGGTCCTGGTGTTGGCGGTTCAGGAACAATTGACATCAAGATTGCAGGAACCAGCGACGAGGCACTATTTGAAGCGGTTGATCGAGTGCGCTCTGGCATGACATCGGTTCAAAACATCTCCGAGATTTCTTCTTCACTGTCTGAGCAACAAAGAACATTGAAAATTACAGTGGACCGAGTCAAGGCAGCCGAGTATGGGCTAACTGAGATTCAGGTTTCTGGGCTGGTGTCTTCGACCCTTCGCCCATCCTCAATTGGCGATGTGAACATCGACAATGAGGCGACTCCTATCTTCATTGTGCAGGAGAACACCCCTGCCACCCTGGAAGAGATCCGTGAGATTCAGATCCCAACCAGGCAAGGAATTATCGAGCTTCAGGAGATTGCAACCGTCCAAGAAGTCCAGGCACCTGTCTCGATCACCAGCGAAAAGGGTGAGCGAGTAGCAACGGTTGCCCTAACTCCAGACTCTGACGACCTGGGAGCTGTCACGAGAGAGGTGACCACTGCACTTGAAGAAATTGACCTGCCTCTTGGCGCAACGGCAACCATCGGTGGAGTATCGGCTGAGCAGACCGAGAGCTTCCAGCAGTTGGGACTTGCCTTACTAGCCGCAGTTGCGATTGTTTACCTGGTTATGGTTGGAACCTTCTCAAGCCTGGTTCAGCCGCTGATCTTGCTGATCTCGATTCCTTTTGCGGCAACCGGAGCTTTGGGTCTTCTACTTCTAACAGACACAGCCCTTGGCGTTCCAGCTCTTATTGGAATGCTGCTTCTGGTTGGTGTGGTGGTGACAAATGCCATTGTGCTTATTGACCTAATCAATCAATACCGCAAGCAGGGACGCTCCATCCAACAATCAATCATGGATGGTTCTCGTCAGCGCCTTCGTCCAATCTTGATGACCGCACTGGCAACCATCTTTGCACTGTCGCCTCTGGCATTTGGTATCACTGGAGGTGGCTTCATCAGCCAGCCGCTAGCAATCGTTGTTATCGGTGGACTGGTGTCCTCAACGCTCTTGACTTTGGTTATCGTTCCAGTTCTGTACTGGTTGATTGAAGGACGTAAAGAGCGCAAAGCCCTCAAAGGACCAAAAAAGCAACGGGGTAAAGCCAGAAGGCTTGCCGAAGCAGCGCGCTAAAGAAAGAAAACTGTGAAGTCTTCTGAAAATTTGGTCTGGATTGACTGTGAGATGACCGGTCTCGACGTTGAGAAAGATTGCCTTGTCGAAATTGCGGTGCTTATCACCGACTCAGATCTAAACATCTTGGACGAGGGTCTCTCCGTTGTGATTAAACC
>NZ_JBASXC010000059.1:0-2817 GCF_049276775.1 Rhodoluna sp. | reverse complement strand
AAGAAAATCAGCCAGAGTGAACGCCTGGGCTGCGAGGGTCCATCGGACTCGGTCTGGCGAGCGCCGAAATAAGCCCCGATGGCCGGCAGGAAGATAACGGCCCCGATCTGAGGAGAGAACCAAAAGATTATAAATCCGATCAGGGCGATTCCACCAAAGACCTGCATGTGCTTTTTGTAGTTCATGGGATAACTTAGCCTCGCTCTAATTCGAATCAGTTTCCCTAAAGTGTGCCATAAACCAGCCACCCTTAGCGGCTACGAACACCCAAAGGTCAATAGTCTAAAGAGCACGAAGGCAAGACACTGTTTACTACTAACCGTCTTGACCTCGATAAACAACCATAAAGGAGTATCACCATTAAGGCACTAATCAAGCCATTTGCCCTAGCCACCTTACTTGGAATCATTTCCGTCCTGGCCATCTGGGCGCTGTCACTGCTGCTAAATGTGAACCTTTTGGTTCAGCCGCTAAACATTCAGATTTCCCCTGCGGCCTTCGTGATCTTTTCCCTGGGTGGAGCCCTAGGGGCTTTTGTCGTGAGCGCTATTTTGCTCAAGACCAAAACTCCCCGAAAAACTGGTCAGCTAATCGGTTGGGTCGTGTTGATTGGCTCCATAGTAACGCCGCTATCTGGAACACAGGATCTGGCGGCAATCATCGTCATCCAGTCAACTCACTTCGCCATCGGTGTCCCACTGCTTATGGCCATGAATAAGTACCTGCCCGAAAGGCGCTAGACAAACGACAAAAACCCGCAGCCCAGCTCTTGGGTTGCGGGTTTTTCTGGCGGTGACGGTGGGATTTGAACCCACGGTGCGCTTTCACGCACACAACTTTTCGAGAGTTGCACCTTCGGCCACTCGGACACGTCACCGAGAAATAGCCTACCCGCTCAGCGAAGTCTGTCGAAAAACCCCTTCAGTAGCTCCGCACACTCCTGCTCCCTAACCCCCGCAATAACCTCAACCGGAGTACCAAGACGCGCATCCCTAAGCAGGTCATACCTCGAGCCTGCTGCACCCACTCGCTCATCAAAAGCCCCAAACACAACTCTTGGAATTCGGGCTGCAACTATTGCCCCGGCACACATCACACAGGGCTCGAGTGTGACAACAAGGGTTAGATCCTCTAAGCGCCAGCTTCCCTTTTCTTTACCCAAGCGCTGAATAGCCAAAAGCTCAGCATGAGCTGTTGGGTCCCCCGTCAGCTCACGCTCATTGAATGCGCTGGCTAGAACAGTCCCTTCGGAATCAAGGATTACGGCACCAACCGGGACGTCAGAACCTGCGAGCTTGGCCTGGCCTATGGCCAGCTCCATAGCCTCATCAAAGCTTTGGTTCATCTCAATTTCCCTAATGTTTGGTTAGCACCTCCTACTTTAGGAGGTGCTTGTGGCTGTAGATTTGATGCCATGCGAGTCCACGTTGCGAACCACCCACTGATTACCCACAAAATCACCATCCTTCGGGATAAGAACACCCCCTCCCCAACTTTCAGACAACTTGTTGAAGAGCTTGTGACACTTTTGGCCTACGAGGCCACCAGGGAGGTCAAGGTTCACGAGATTGATGTCGAGACTCCCTTAACTAAAACCAAAGGTGTTCGACTCTCCGACCCCCAGCCACTTATCGTTCCGGTACTTCGAGCAGGCCTTGGAATGCTGGAGGGAATGATGAAATTACTGCCCACGGCAGAAGTTGGCTTTCTAGGCATCAAGCGAAACGAAGAAACCCTCGAGCCACTCACCTACGCCGAAAGACTCCCGGATGATCTAACCGGAAGACAGATCTATATCATCGACCCGATGCTTGCCACCGGCGGAACACTTATTGACTCAATCAACTACGTCTTTGACCGCGGTGCCACCGAGGTCACGGCGGTTTGTTTGCTCGGTGCCCCCGAGGGGCTCAAGGCAGTTGAAGATGCCATCGGTGACAAAAACGTCACCGTCGTGCTTGGTGCCCTAGATGAGAAACTCAACGAGATCGGATACATAGTTCCGGGTCTTGGGGACGCAGGCGATCGACTATACGGTCTAGCTGAATAGATGTCGGATTTATCCGATCAGCAAAACAAAAAAGGCGATGCCAATCAGCAGGCGCAAATAGAGCGCCTTTCTGCAAAAGTTCTTGACCTAATCGACCGCGGCAACCAAACACCTATTGTTTTGATTGACGGCCGGGCTGGCTCCGGCAAATCCACCTTCGCCGAAAAACTCCAACAGCAACTATTTGTCGACGGCGAATCAGCCCCAAGGGTTGTGCACATGGACGCAATCTTTGAGGGCTGGGATGGTTTATCCCTGGGCTCTGATTACCTGGTGAGGTTTATCTTGAACCCACTTTCAAGAGGCGAAACCGCCTCTTGGCAAGACTGGTCCTGGGTTAGAAATCAGCGCTCAACCTGGCGAGAGTTCTCAGGTGGAACACCACTGATTATTGAAGGGTGTGGATCGCTCACCGAGCGAAGCAAACAACATGCCAATTTCTCTATCTGGCTTGAAGCCTCGGAGGAAACAAGGCGCGAGCGCTGGCTAATAAGAGAACGTCACCTCGACAAGTTTGATTTCTGGGCAGCCCAAGAACTTGATTTTTACGCAAGGGAGAAATCCCAAAGCTTGGCCGATTCGGTTATTAAGACCGACTAAAGCTTCCAAGAAAACTAAAGCTTGAAAGAAAGAGGTGCCATTTTGGCACTCTTGTTGTTTTTATACCAGGCGCGAATGCCGGCAATCAGGGAAGCCGCTATAAAGAAAACCGCCAGGCCGTAGCTAATGTTTTTCACCAGCGGAATGCTGGCCGCGTAGTACCCGGC
>NZ_JBASXC010000058.1:0-3369 GCF_049276775.1 Rhodoluna sp. | reverse complement strand
TATATCAATAACGGATTACTTCACCCGAGTGAAGTGGTCAAGGCAGTTATTGCCAAACACCAAAAGGGAGGAGTTCCCTTGAACTCCGTCGAGGGCTTTGTGCGCCAGGTCATTGGCTGGCGAGAATACATCAACGGTATGTACTGGTTTTTGGGCGAGGACTATAAACACAAAAATGGCCTGAACGCCAAGCGCAAGCTCTTGCCATTATTTGTTGAGCCCTCAAAGACCAAGATGAACTGTGTGGCAAAGGAAGTAGAGGCAATTCACGATCGCGGCTGGACCCACCACATCCCGCGCCTGATGATCTTGAGCAATCTGGCTTTGATTACTGGAACCAACCCCCAGGAGTTCTTGGATTGGATGCGGGAGAAGTTTGTCGATGCGACGGAGTGGGTGATGGTTCCAAACATCATCGGCATGGGAGTCCATGCCGATGGCGGCCAAATGATGACCAAGCCTTATGCGGCAGGCGGAGCGTATATTTCTCGAATGACAAATTACTGCAAGGGCTGTCACTACAACCCCAAGGAGAGAACCGGAGAAACGGCTTGCCCCTTCACAACTTTGTATTGGGATTTTCTGGATAGAAACCAGGCGGCGTTTTCAAAAAACCACCGCATGTTTCAGCAGAACAACGGCCTTAAAAGACTTTCCGATGTTCCCGAGGTAAGAAAGCGCGCTCAAGAAGTTCTCAAAGGTCTTGATAAAGGGCAAATCTAGGCAAACTCGCAGCATAGTAAGCGGTGCTTAGTTAGCTTCAGCTAATAGATTTGAAGCCATGTGGGTTCTGCTACTTGTTTCCGTCGCCGGCTTCCTGGCTCAACTTGTTGACGGGGCCATGGGTATGGCCTTTGGCATTACCTCCACAACACTTCTAATCTTTTTGGCCTATAACCCGGCCGCCGCATCAGCAATTGTTCACCTGGTGGAAATTGCAACCTCTTCCATTTCAGGTATTTCACACATCAAGTTTGGAAACGTTGACTGGCACGCACTTGTCAAAGTTGCAATTCCAGGAGCCGTCGGGGCATTCGTCGGCGCGGTGTTGCTGTCAAACGTTGATCTCTCGGCAGCCAGACCCTGGACCGCGAGTATTTTATTCGTTCTGGGTGCGCTGGTGCTTTACCGATTCACGCGTCCAATTATCTTGGGTAAAAAAAGACGAGCCCGCGCCAGGTGGTTAGCTCCCCTTGGGCTCGTAGGTGGTTTTATCGACTCAACCGGCGGCGGTGGTTGGGGTCCGGTAGTGACAACTTCGCTCACCGCCTCGAACGCTCTTGAACCAAGAAAAGCCATTGGAACCACCAACACCGCCGAGTTTGTCATTGCCCTTGCAGCTAGCGCCGGATTTATGGTCGGTCTTGGTGCTGCGGAGATTCCTTGGGACGCAGTTATCGCCCTTGGAGTTGGGGGAGCGCTGGGTGCTCCGATTGCAGCTTGGCTAGTTAGCAAGGCACCTCAGCGCCTACTTGGAATCCTGGTTGGAAACTTGATTATTGCCCTAAATGTTCGTCAGCTCAGCATCTCTTTTGAATTACCCACAGCTGTGTCCATTGCAGCCTACGTTGCCGCCGCTATTTTGTTTATCGGCACCGTTATCTACGGAATCAAGCTTCTAAAAACAGATCGTTTGCCAAAGCCCAACCAGGACTAAAAAAGTCTGTTAGCTGAGGGCTTTTTCCAAATCCGCAATTAGGTCCTTTGGATTCTCAATTCCAACCGAGAGCCTGACAATTTCGCCGCCGACTTCAATAGGGGAACCCTTGGCTGAAGCGTGGGTCATTTCAGCTGGGTGATTCACTAGAGATTCGACCCCGCCTAGGCTCTCCGCAAGGGTGAACAACTTGGTCTTGTTGCAAAAATCCTTGGCAGCCTTTTCGCTCTTGAACCTCAGGCTTACAATCCCGCCGAAACCAGACATCTGTTTTTTTGCTAGCTCATGCCCAGGGTGGCCAGGTAGGCCGGGGTAATAAACCTGCTCAACGTTTTTGTGTGCATCTAGAAACTCCGCAACAGCCTGAGCGTTTGAGCAATGCTTATCCATTCGAACAGCTAGGGTCTTTATCGACCGGTGAGTTAGCCAAGCATCGAAGGGGCTCGATACGGCACCCGCTGCAAACTGGATGAACCTAATTTTTTCGTGTAGGTCGGCATCGTTGACCACAACGGCACCTCCGAGGATGTCGGAGTGACCGCCCAGAAACTTGGTGGTTGAGTGAGTCACGATGTCGGCGCCATACTCGAGTGGTCTTTGTAAATATGGCGTTGCGAAGGTGTTGTCCACTACGGTCAAAATGCCGTGCTCCTTGGCAATTTTTGAGATGGCGGCGATGTCAAAAATTCCAAGCATCGGGTTCGAAGGCGTTTCAATCCAAACAAGTTTAGTTTTGCCCGGTTGAATTGCGGCGCGAAGAGCTTGCTCATCGGATAGGTCAACCACCTCGGAGTCGATCCCGGCGGAGCGGTGAATGCGGTTCATTAGCCTAAAGGTTCCACCGTATAGATCAGAGCCCAGCACAACGTGATCACCTGGAGCGCAAGTTGCTCTAACGATTGCATCCTCGGCTGCAAGGCCGGAGGCAAAACTTAGCCCAAATTTGCCGGACTCGAGGTTGGCAAGAGCATCCTGTAGCGCAGACCGGGTTGGGTTGGCAGCCCGGTTGTATTCGAATCCGTCTCGAAGACCGCCTACGCCGTCTTGCTTGTGGGTTGAGGACATGTAAATTGGTGGAATTACAGAGCCATTATTGGCATCCGGGTCCTGAGAGACGTGGATGGCTCTGGTTTCAAACTCTGACATGTTGACTGATTCCTTTGGTCGTGATTCTTAGATTAGTTGGCTTATCAGGCAGCTAGGAAATCTGCTTGATCAGGGCCTCTACTTCGCCCTCGTGAAGAAGCAGCAAAAACTCATTTTTCTCAAGCATCGCCTTGGCCACCTCGACGCTTTGACCCGAGCCCACCAGGGCAGGCTTCGCGCCGAGTAAGTCCTTGACGGTAGCGGTTGCAGGGGCTGTATCAATTTGAGCCAGGGAGATTGTGCCAATCACGTGCCCGATTCGAACCGGGGGAACCTTGACCGTCACGGGAAGTGACGAAAGCCCGGAATCTTCGATTGACTGACGAGCGCTCACAAGTGAGTCGGTCTCTAGAACAAATGGAACGGTGGCGGCATCGGATTTTACTTTCTCCGAAAGCTTCACCTTCGAGTCATCTTCTAGGAAGCCGTAGTTTTTCATCCAATCGTCATTGAATACCTTGGCAAGGTATCCTCTTCCTCCATCTGGCAAAATCACAACCACAACGGCATCGGCTGGCAAATCCTTAGCAACTCGCAAAGCCGCCGCCGCAGCCATGCCGCAGCTT
>NZ_JBASXC010000057.1:0-6862 GCF_049276775.1 Rhodoluna sp. | reverse complement strand
GAGGCACTCGAGGTGATTGTGGCCTCCATTTTCATTGCTTCAATACTCGCCACCGGCTGCCCAAGTTCGACCTTGGTTCCCACCACGGTCTTTAGTGTCACAACCCCCTGGAAAGGTGCAGCCACGTGACCTAAGTTCTTCGGGTCTGCCTTCTCTGCCATGACAACGTCGCTGACAATTTTTCTATCGCGAACATTCACCGGACGAAGCTGACCGTTCAAAGTCGCCATGACCGTGCGGAAGCCCTTCGGGTCCGGGCTACCGATTGCCTCGAGGCCCACGTATAGCCTTAGACCTTTGGCCAATTCGATCATGTGTTCGGTGCCCTGCTCCAATCCGTACAAGAAATCGATGGTATCGACCTGGTCGAGGCGGCCGTAGTTTTCACGCATCTTGCTAAATTCTTTGAACGGTGCTGGGAACAGTAGCCTGTTCAATGTCGCCCTGCGATCATGAGAAGTGCCGGATAAAAGCTTCAGGTCCTGTTCGGAAACTTCCTCGACTCCCAACTTAATGTTCCTACCCTTTAGAACCTTGGTCCTAAATGGCTCCGGCCATCCGCCGGGCAAGTCTCCAAGTTCACCAGCCATGAAACCAACTACTGAGTCCGGCACGTCGTAGTTTTCAGGATTATTCGCAAAATCCTCCGGGTCGGCATCAACCGCCACTAGATGCAGCGCCAGGTCGCCAACTACTTTCGACGAAGGTGTCACCTTCGTTGGTCTGCCAAGAATTTCGTTAGCCGCAGCGTACATGTCTTCAATTTTTTCGAACTGATCCCCGAGTCCGAGGGCAATAGCTTGCTGTCGAAGATTCGAGAGCTGACCTCCAGGAATCTCGTGGCTGTACACCCGACCGGTTGGACCTGGAAGACCGGACTCAAACGGGGCGTAGATTTTTCTAACCGCTTCGAAGTATGGCTCAAGCTGCGTGACTGCCGAGAGCTCAATTCCGCAGTCGTACTCGGTGTTGGCAAGAGCTGCAATCAAGGAAGATGCAGAAGGCTGAGAGGTGGTGCCGGCCATTGGAGCACTTGCAACATCAACGGCGTCTACCCCGGCTTGAATGGCTGCCAACAAAGTAGCGAGCTGGCCACCTGCGGTGTCGTGGGTGTGTAAGTGAACCGGCAGATCGAATCTCTCTCGAAGTGCGCTCACAAGTTTTCTTCCGGCCTCTGGCCTTAGAAGACCCGCCATGTCCTTGATAGCAAGGATATGGGCTCCGGCTGAAACCATTTTCTCGGCAAGTGCGAGGTAGTAATCCAGGGTGTAAAGATCTTCGCCTGGGTCAAGTAAGTTTCCCGAATAGCAAATACCAACCTCGGCAACTGCCTGCCCGGTTTCCAAGACCGCTTCGATTGCCGGGCGCATTTGCTCGACGTCATTTAGCGCATCGAAGATGCGGAAAATATCTATTCCGGTCTTGGTTGCCTCCTCAATAAATGACTTCGTGACAATCTCTGGGTACGGGGTGTAGCCAACAGTGTTTCTTCCACGAAGTAACATCTGGATACAAACATTCGGCATTGCTTCCCGAAGTGCCTCAAGTCTTTCCCAGGGGTCCTCGGCGAGGAAACGCAGTGCTACATCGTAGGTGGCACCACCCCAGGCCTCGACGGAAAATAATTCAGGTGTGAGTCTTGCAACGTGTGGCGCAACTTGAACCAAGTCTCGTGTTCTCACCCTGGTCGCAAGAAGTGACTGGTGCGCATCCCGAAAAGTAGTGTCAGTTATCGCAACTTGTTTTTGTTCTCGAAGAGCCTTCGCAAAGCCCTCCGGGCCAAGTTCCAAAAGGCGCTGGCGGGATCCGGCCGGAGCGGGCTTAGTCAAATCCACTTTGGGAAGCTTCAAAGCTGGGTCGGCGTAATCAAGTCGCGGTCCGTTGGGCTGATTAACCGTTGTCTCGGCCAGCCACTGCAGTAGTTTTCCGCCGCGGTCTTTAGAAGGTTTTGTTAGAAATAGCTCGGGGCGCTCATCGATGAAGGCTGTGCTTAGCTCCCCGCTGGCAAAGGTCTCATCAGCCAGCACCGCCTGGAGGAATGAGATGTTGGTTGAAACTCCACGAATTCTAAATTCAGCTAGGCCTCGACGTGCCCTAGTCACAGCGGCCGAAAAGTCTTTACCTCGGGAGATTAGCTTCACAAGCATCGAGTCAAAGTGCGGGGAAATCTCAGCTCCGGTTGAAACTGTTCCACCGTCTAACCTGATACCGGCTCCACCGGGGGAACGGTAGGTGGTGATCTTTCCAGTGTCAGGCCTAAAATTTGCGGCCGGGTCTTCAGTTGTGATTCGGCACTGGATCGCAAAGCCGTGCATCGAAATGCTGTCTTGACTCAGGCCCAAATCAGACAGCGACTCCCCCGCTGCAATTCTCATCTGAGACTGGACCAGGTCGATGTCGGTGATTTCCTCGGTGACGGTGTGCTCAACCTGAATCCGAGGGTTCATTTCAATGAAGACGTGCTTTCCAGCATTTGGTCCTACCGTGTCCACCAAGAACTCAACGGTGCCGGCATTTTCATAACCGAGTTCCTTGGCAAAGTTCACAGCATCTTTATAGAGCTGCTGGCGCAAGCCCTCTTCGATGTTTGGTGCCGGTGCAATCTCGACCACTTTCTGGTTGCGCCTTTGAACCGAGCAGTCGCGCTCGAATAGGTGCACAACGTTTCCCTGGCCATCGGCCAGAATCTGAACCTCTATGTGTCGAGGGCGAAGAACTGCTTGCTCTAGAAATACCCTGGGGTCACCAAAAGCGCTCTCGGCTTCTTTCGAAGCGTCGGTGATTGCGGAGGCAAGCTCGGACTCTTCAGTGACTCGTCTCATGCCGCGGCCACCGCCTCCGGCCACCGCCTTTACAAAAATTGGAAAACCAATCTCCTTGGCAGCTTTTAGAAGTACTTTCGGGTCAGCCGAGGACACGGAGGATTTTAGGACCGGCACCCCCGCTCTAGACGCAGCCTGGATTGCGTTTACCTTGTTTCCGGCTAGCTCTAGAACGTCGTGGTTTGGCCCAATGAAGGCAATACCGTTTGCCCGAGCGGCCTTGGCCAGCTCTGGGTTTTCGGAAAGAAAACCGTAGCCTGGATAGATGGCATCCGCACCACATTCTTTGGCAACACGGATTATTTCCGAAACATCTAGGTAGGCGCGAACCGGGTGTCCAATTTCACCGATTTGGTAAGCCTCGTCAGCTTTCTGGCGATGTGTCGAGTTTCTGTCCTCGTACGGGAAAACCGCTACTGTCTTGGCGCCTAGCTCAAAGGCCGCTCGGAAGGCGCGGACAGCGATCTCGCCTCGGTTTGCCACCAAAATCTTGCTGAACATCTATCCCTTACCTGAATGAGCCAGTTTCGCTTCAAATCTATCCCTAAATAAAAAGGTAGCCTATTTGGATGCACGTTCTAAGCGTCAGCTCTCTCAAGGGCGGAGTTGGTAAAACCACCGTTGCCCTGGGATTGGCTTCCGCCGCCCTATCGAGAGGGCTTCGAACGTTGGTAGTGGATCTCGATCCACAGTCTGACGCGACCACAGCACTTGGTGCCACCCGAGAATTAAGGGCGACTTGTGCCGAGGTCCTAAGACTTCCCAAGCACTCCAATGTGCATAAAGCAATAGTAGTCAGTGATTGGGAATCGCTGTCGGGCGGGGTTATGGATTTACTGCCCGGAAGCCCCAAGGTGGTCGAATTTGACAGTCCAACCCCCACCAAGCGCGACCTCTGGCGCCTAGAAGAGGCTCTTAGCCGAGTAGAGACCGAATACGACATAGTTATCATCGACACTCCCCCTTCACTAAATGGACTCACCCAATTGGCCTGGACCGCAAGTGACAAAGTTCTGGTCATTGCGGAGCCATCAATCTTTTCGGTGCTTGCAGCCGACCGGGCCATTCGAGCCATTGCCGAAATCAGTAAGCAAACCGCTGGAAGACTTCAAGCCCTAGGTGTCCTGGTGAATCGATACATTCCGGCATCCAAAGAGCACCAGTTTCGATTTGCTGAGCTGGAGCAGCTGTTTGGTCCAAGACTCATCTCGATTGCAATCGAGGAGCACTCCGCTGTTCAGCAGGCTCAGGGAGCTGCTCGACCAATTCACAGCTGGCCTGGAGAAATCGCCAACAAAATGGCAAAGAACTTTGAGGAAGTTCTGGACAAAGTTTTCGAGGGGCCAGTAATAGAGCAAAGCTCAAGGTCTCTAAAAAGAAATAAAAAAGCCACCAAGTCGGTCCGAATCAGGCGCGGAGCATCGATTCAATCGGTTCTTGATTTGGGAGAATAAAAAAAGACTAAACAGCCTTTCGGTTTGCCCTTCTAGCGGCAAGCTCATCCATGTCATCTAGGTGTAGGGTCGCGATGTTCACAAGCGAAGCCTCAACCTCACGAAGAACTCGTCCAACTGCAATACCAAATACTCCCTGACCGCGACCCAGTAGGTCGATTACTTCGTCCTCCGAGGTGCAGAGGTAAACCCTGGCCCCATCGCTCATCAGAGTGATTCTCGCAAGGTCGTTTAGCCCTGCAGCACGAAGCTGGTCCACGGCAATTCGGATCTGCTGAAGAGAAACTCCAGTGTCCAGAAGTCGCTTGACAAGCTTTAGAACCAAAATATCGCGGAATGCGTAAAGTCTCTGTGAACCAGAACCGGAGGCGCCGCGAACTGAAGGCTGAAGTAGCCCGGTGCGGTCCCAGTAGTCAAGCTGCCGATAGCTAATTCCGCTGGCAGCGGCGGCTGCCGTTCCGCGGTAGCCAACTTTGGGGTCTTGAGATAGCAGGCCGTCAGTGAAAAGCATGCCGTCGCCAAGAGTAGAGTCGTCAGTCATTTCACACTCCTTCTATTACCTGCGTCAAGCTCTAATTGTCTCGTGGAAGGGGTAACAAGGCCAGTTAATCGACTTAAACGGCGTGTCGGGGGCTGTGTTTCCAGCTAGCTACTGGTCAATCTTGGCGATGACCGATTTCATAAGCTCACCACGAATTGTGGCGAACTGGTTCTCGATCTCTTGGGCATAGTGAGATGCCCTGGACTTACTTGCCGGCTCGTTCTTCCCGAGTACCGGCGCCACTACACCCTCAATAATTCCAATCTCACGGTCGGCTGACGCTTTTAGTCCGCGGAGGTGGCGAGGTGAAATTCCAAAGCGCTGCAGGTGAACAATCGCACGTGCGATTTCCAAATCGCTGGCCTCAAAGGGTTCCTTTGCAATCAACATAAGTGTCTGTGCTTCTTGCAAAAGCCCGGCGCTGATTCCGGTTTCGCTCATCAGCGCAACCTTGGTTAGCTTTAGCGGGTTCTTTGGCTGAAGCTTAGATACCGAAGGCTGAGCCGCAGGAAAAGATGGGGTCTTGCCCTGGTCGAGCTGCTCTAAGTATTCGCGAATTACGCGAAGCGGAAGATACTGATCTCTTTGAAGCTCAAGAATCACCCTCGTGCGCTGAACATCTTGCTCTGAAAATTTACGATAGCCAGCGGGGGTTCGTTGTGGTTCGATCAAACCCTGTTCTTCTAGGAAGCGAAGTTTGGAGGGAGAAAGATCTGGAAAGTCTCTATTGAGAACGCCGAGCACCTGACCGATAGTGAACAGTTTCCCACTTGAGGAAATTGCCCTAACGTTGCTCTGCGCTGAACCCATTAGTTATTGCCTGCTGCTCTCGAAGAATAAAATGTGAGACGGAATTTTCCAATTTGGACTTCGGCACCCTCTTCTAAAAGAGCACTCTCAATCCGAACCCCATCGTAATAGGTTCCATTCAGCGATGCCAAGTCCTGAACTTGGAAAGAATTCCCGTGACGGTGGAATTCAGCATGTCGTCTCGAGACAGTTACGTCATCTAAAAAGATGTCAGCATTTGGGTGTCTGCCTACCGTTGTTAGATCGCTATCTAGCAAGAATCTGGCGCCTGATTTGGGGCCCTGGCGGACAATTAGCAGAGAGTGACCCTCAGGTAGGGCGTCCACGGCCAGCTGGTGTTCTGGGCTCAGAACCTGATTTTCCTCGGTGAGCCACTCGGAGTTGAAGCGCAGGGTCGATTCGACCTCGTCCTTGCTTTCGTTTTCGCCCATCACACTCCTCTTTTACTTACATTCACATTAGTCGAACTCTGGCGCTGTTCTCTAATCAATAAAACCAGCTGCCAGAGGTAGACAAAACCCGACCACCAGTACAGAGCCACCCCCCAGAGGGCGAACGCCCAGGCGGCCGGGGTGATGATAAACGCCGCTTCTGTAAAGATCTTGCCCATGAGTAAAAGTGGGAATGCGTAGAGCAAAGCAAAGGTACTGGCCTTACCCAGGTAGTGAACCGGCAGTGTTCGGTGACCAACCGAGGCCAAGACCGGAAGAGAGATGAGCATCAGCAAATCACGCAATATGACTAGGCCCGCTAGCCACCAGGGAACATAACCGGTTGCGGAAAGAGCCAATAGGGTAGCGAAAATATACAACCGGTCGGCGACCGGATCTAGCAACTTGCCAAGCTTGGTGGTCTGGTTAAGCTTTCTGGCTAGGTAGCCATCAAGGAAATCGGTTAGACCGGCTATCGCCAAGACAGTTATTGCCGAAACAAACATTTCTTCGAGCAAAAACCAAAGAAAAACTGGGACCAGCGCGATGCGAAGAAAGCTCAAGAAGTTTGGAACGTTGAATACCCCACCACTCAAGGAGCCGGCTTCTTTTCGCGAGGTCATGCCTTGATTCTATTGGGTTTGGTATCCTCCAAACCCGAGTGTTTTTTCTGTCGGGCTAGCGGGATTTGAACCCACGACCTCTTGACCCCCAGTTTCAGGCGCGACATTCGCTGACGTTCGCTCGCCTTCGTGTACGCGGAATTTCCTGAGCACCGAATATCAACAAACCTGAGCGAATGAC
>NZ_JBASXC010000056.1:0-1508 GCF_049276775.1 Rhodoluna sp. | reverse complement strand
TAACCTTCGGCGCGAAACGTTCGTGGAACTGGGGCTACCACGCCCCTCAAAGGTTCTGTCGCAAAGTTTCGTACTGCATAAATGTGTGTAGGCGCTGGACACATCTATCCTGCGAGGGCGGCGAACTGCTTGAAGGGTAAGTGCCCTATTTGGCCTAGCTGTCCCTTGCGGATCATGTGTGCGGTTTCGATGCCAGCTAGCGTTGCAGCCGCAGAATGGAACGCTTTGAAGCCGAGCAGAGGTGGTCCTAGATTTTAGACCAGTTTGCAGCCTTATTAAGATGGATCAGGGGTTCATTTAGGCTGCTAATTTCATTGGTACGGTTCTGCTGTCATAGGCCTCATCGGGGGTCAATATGCCGTGGGTCGAGTGCGGGCGCTCGGAGTTGTAGTAGGTCAGCCATTTTCCGATCCCGGCGCGCATTTCTGAACCTGTCTCAAAGGCATTCGGGTAAACACATTCATACTTAAGCGACCGCCACAACCGCTCAATCATCCAGTTGTCACGCCACGCTCCTTTGCCAACCATGCTGATCTTGATGTCTGCGTCGACCAGTACATCGATCCAAGCGCCGCTGGTAAATTGGCTGCCCTGGACGCTATTGAAGATTTCTGGCGTACCGTGCTTGGCAATGGCCTCGTTCAGAGCTTCAACGCAAAAGTCTGCGTCCATGCTGTTCGATAGCCGCAAGCTCAGAACTTTCCGGCTGTGCCAATCCATGATGGCGACAAGGTACAAAAAACCGCGCCGCATCGGAATGTAGGTATATCCGCGCACCAGACTTGGTTCGGGCGGTCGATGACCGTATTCCTCAATAGGTATGGCCAGATCTTGTGCTGCGGGTGTTTCTTGCTGGTGTTGGGTTCTTGATAAATTGGCACCAACCGCATCAGACGCATCAAACTGCGGACACGATGACTGCCGCATTTATGGCCTTGCCGCTTCATGTAACGCGCCATTTGGCGTGATCCATACCACGGCGTTTCCAAAAACTGCTTGTCGATTATTTTCATGAACCGCAGGTTCTCAGCGCTTTCGCCGACAGGCTGATAGTAAAGACGTGATCACGACAGCCGCAACAGTTCGCACTGTTTGCGCATACTTAACTTATGATCCCGGCTCACCATTTTTTGCCTCGCGTCCCGAGCAACTGATGCGAGGCGTCCGCCAAAAAATCCCGTTCCACAACAAGCTGGCCGATCTTGGAATGCAGCTTGTCGACGTCAGCGGCGCTCACCTGCTCAGACGCTGAACCTTTACGGGTAAAGGCCGTCGCCATGTTTTCTATCGCAGCGCGCTTCCACGTCCCGATCTGAGTGGGATGGACGCCATATTTCTTGGACAGTTCCGCAAACGTCATCTCTTCACGGATCGCTCCAAGCGCAACCTTGGCTTTAATTTCTGGCGAATGGTTCTTTCGTTTCTTCATTTTGGATCGTCACTTTCTTCATGCGATCCACCTTAACAACTGGTCCGAAATTCCGCGACCACCTCTCAAAGGCTAGTAT
>NZ_JBASXC010000055.1:0-1557 GCF_049276775.1 Rhodoluna sp. | reverse complement strand
CTTGCGAGGCGCCCGATGGACAGCATTCTGAACAGCCGACTAAATCAACGGCTTCCTAGTCGCGTGAAGACAATTAGGATGCTGCTATGGCCTCGATCCAGCCGCGCGGAGCACGAGTAGTGCGACTAGGGCGAGCGGGATGAAGATCAATAGCCCCCCCGTGGGGCCGCCGCCAAGAGCTTGCTCTCCCGTCGAGGGGCTTCGCAGGTGCCGATCCGGTGCGTTGATTTCCAGATCACCACCGGGCTCGCCGGTGATCGCTGACACGGCAGCCGCGATCTGGTCACCCTCGGCCCACGGGAACTTGGCCCGGATGATGCCCTCTGCGTCGATGACGAATGCCGGACTTGGTAGGTCACTGAACAGGGCGCGGCTTTGATCCTCCATCGTGTCGACGAGCACCGTCATCGGAAGCTCGTACTCGTCCTTCATTCGCTGCGCAAGGACGCAGCGCTGCTCGAAGGACTCTGGCTGCACAACGTCCCCGAACGCCATCTGACCGGCATGGGGCTCCTTTTGGTAGACGATGAGGATCTCGGCGTCTCCGGTCACTTTGAACTTCCTATGTGCGGTCCGCAACCCGGCGGCCGCTCGGCGTAGGGGAGGTCACGTGTAGCCGGCTTTGATGACGACGATGTGGGTGCCGCGGTAGTCCGTGAGCGCGACCGTTTGGCCGTCGAGGGTCCCCAAGACCATGTCTGGGGCGGGCTCACCGACCGC
Organism: Rhodoluna sp.; assembly: GCF_049276775.1. Taxonomy (GTDB): domain Bacteria; phylum Actinomycetota; class Actinomycetes; order Actinomycetales; family Microbacteriaceae; genus Rhodoluna. Next base: position 837 of record NZ_JBASXC010000055.1, on the reverse strand, counting down.
GGGCTTTGCCTCCGCGAACTGGCGTTCGAGATACAGCTCCGTCTCGCGCTTCTCCATTTGCATGAATATGGCAGGCTAAGAAGCTCGGCGCCAACAACAGGGCACCGCCAATGAAGAGAGAGGTTGCGTTCATGTTCATCCGTCTTCTCTTGCCACCCTGAAACCGATGTCGTCGGTCATCACGCTTTGACTCTGCCTCATTCGGAAGCTGTTGCGAAGGTACATTCCGTCCAAGACGAAGGAGCCGCCGCGCAGGGCCTGGTTCATGGTCCCAGAAGGTGCCGCTGGGTCGTGCTCGTTTGACATCCACTCAAAGACGTTGCCGGTCATGTCGTAGAGCCCAACCCCCGTGGGCGCGTAGGATCCAATGGGTTTGAGTGATCCGCTCTCTTGGTTCGCAAGAGCAAGTCGATAGACGTTGCCGTATGAGTAGGTGGAGGACTCCGGGCCGCGCGCGGCCTTTTCCCATTCCGCCTCGTTCGGAAGCCGGTGCACAACGCCCGTCGTTCGGGTTAGCCACTGGCAGTAGGCCTGCGCACCGTAGAAGCTGACCATCACCACGGGCATCCGTGGCGCGTCGGTTTCGTAGCCACCGCTTTCCGTCACTTGGATTAGGCACTTTCGGCTCCTGAGGTCGATCCAGCGCTCATCGATGTCGGCTTGGGCGCTCAGGAAATCTACGTACTCGGCGTTCGTGACCTCGCACCTTCCAAGCCAGAAGCCGTCGATCTGTTCGATCCTTGCCGGGCGCTCGTCCTCCGCACCCACTCCGAGCACATCCCCGATCAGGGCGGGACCCGGTGGAATCCAACACCAGCCTTCTTTCGGTGGCTGTTC
>NZ_JBASXC010000054.1:0-18727 GCF_049276775.1 Rhodoluna sp. | reverse complement strand
CGCCAGCGTTGGGTTCGCTTGGAAAACGAATAGCTGGGTCCTTGCTGCTGAACCGACGCATCAACCAGCATGAGCTTTTCACCGGTTTCGGAATCAAAAAACTTAGGTCTTGCTGGCCTAGCCGCACTGACCAATCCGAGCAGGCTATCTCGAATAATTTTTCCGACGCTTCGATTTCGAAACCTTGAAAGCTGATCTTGACCAATCGAAGCCGGTCCCGGGGTTGAATCGGTCGGGGTTGCTAACCAACTAAAACAAAGTTTCTCGTTTGAGAAGTTTTCCATCGCAATCGATGCCAGAGTTTCTTGAACACCCTGCACCCGGATGTGATCAATTTTCGGGGTGTATGCGTAGAGACCGAGAATGAATTTGGATTTGGCTTTCTCATAAAGCTCACTCATCCAGCTGGCAATCTCTGAATAGTGCAAAAGCATATCAAGGCCAGCAATTTGGGCGAGCTCAAAATCTGAAAGTTCCGTAAGGGGAGTAGTTTTATCTTCGCGAACTACCGGAACCAACATTGTTCCCGCAGAGCTCCTTGCCATAGCAATCATGGATTCCCAAGTGGCCGAATTATTTCTCGCAACTACCGCTACCTCGCCGCCCCATTTCAGCCAGTGCTCGGTTGGTGCAAATTCAGCAGCGCCCGCAACTGCAAACAGTAAGTTTCCATCCAAGACAAGATTGGGATTTTGATCCAGGAACCTAAAAGACTCTTTGAGTCCAGGCTCGGCCCAGCCCGACTGATCCCAAGAAGCCGCAACTTCTTCAAGTGGACCGCTGTGACGAGCGACCGAGATCGGTTGCTTGGCGCCCGACCCTTGAATTACAACGGTCTCAACAAGCTCTGACGCAAATCCTTGAGCCATAGCCTCAGACAGGGCATGTCCGGAGGCGGTTGATAGGTGGGCGTGAAACTGTTCGAGGCCGGCGGTAGCCATCTTGGCCAAAAGCTCTGGGCTTTTTCCCTCTTCGACTGCCAGGCTGGCATAGAGCCTTATGTACCACTTTCGCCAATCGGTAGCCCCGAGGATATTTTCCCGAAGGACTGAGTTATCGATTGCGGAGGCGGCTAGAGTCCTTCTCGCGAACTCGGTCGAACGAACATCGCTTCCAGTGGTGGGGTCTAGGAATCTAATGGACACCCTAAAAGCCTATTGTCTTGGCGGGAATGCTTGAGCTTTAGCTAGGGTTGACACAATTCAAGGAGAAAGCGACCCATGTCAGATCTAAAGTCAAAAAATATCCTAGTTCTCGGAGCCTCGGGAGTCCTGGGTTCAACCATTGCCACCAAGCTTGCAGGCCTCGGAGCCCAAGTCATGGCAACCTCGTCAAATCTTGAGTCGGCCGAAAAGGTACCTGGGGTCTGCAACCCCAGACTTCTAGTTGATCTTTCTACTCCAGAATCCATCAGAGTGTTGATTGAGTACCTGGTTGACTCTGAGGCCAAAATTGATGGCATCGTAAACGCCACCGGTGTTGTGGCGTTTGGAAACTACACCGAACTTGACGCAGATGTCTTGCAGAAACTTTTTGCAGTAAACGCAACGGGCCCAATTCAACTAATTCAGGGACTGCTTCCTGCGCTCAAAGCCTCTGCTGCGGCTGGAAATGATCCGTTTATTTTGACCATCTCCGGTGTGGTTGCCGAAACCCCAATGGCAGGACTTGCCGCATACTCTGCAAGCAAAGCCGCTCTTCACTCATTTACTCAGGCTATTTCTCGCGAACTAAGAAGAGACGGTATTCGGGTGATTGATTCAAGACCCGGTCACACCGAGACCGGTCTAGCCGGAAGAGCAATCGGAGGAACCGCACCAGCATTCCCAACAGGCATGAGTGCCGACCACGTTGCAGATCGAATCGTCAAGGCGATTGTCGAAGACGAAAAAGATTTGGCGAGTAGCGCGTTTTAGTTTTTAGCTGAGAATATCTTTTGAGGCAAGTCGACCATAGGCGAGAGCTCCAAAGAGGGCAACGTAGCCAAGTTGTAATACCAAGTTAGAACCAAAACTCGAAAGCTCAATCGGCTGTCGCAAAATGTCAGCAAAATCTAACCAGTAGTGGGTGAATAGCCACTCGTGCAAAAATGCCAGCTGCGGTAGGTTGTCAAGAATTTGACTTACGCCGCTGGCGACCAAAACACCGGTCATAGCTCCAACCGGAATTGTTGTGAGGGTTGAAATAAATAGCCCCAGAGCCAGCATGCCCATCATGGACACTGTTGTGTATAAAGCAACCAGTGCCATACGGCCAAGGGCCTCCGGGATCTGGATTACGTCGCCACTTAGCAGCGTTACCGGTCCCACCGGAAACAATATGGCGCCAATTATGGCCCCGGCGATCATGAGGGTAAAGGTTCCAACCAGGGCAAATACCAGCGTTCCCAGGTACTTTACGACCAAGAGCCTGGCACGACCCACTGGTGCAATCAGCAGGTACCTAAGTGTCCCAAGTCCCGCCTCTCCGGCAATTGTGTCACCGGAGACAACCGACATCGTGAGGGGTAAAAACAGCGGCATTGCCAAAAGCATCGCCGTGAAGCCCGTGAACAATCCGTTCTGAGTCACTCGATCCAGAAATGGTGGCCCTTCACCGGGGGCAATTTGCTCGGCGCTCAGAAAAACTGCGGTTGCCAAAAGAATTGGAATCATTGCGATTGCAAAAAGCATTGCCCAAGTGCGGCGACGGGTGAACATTACTCGAAGCTCAGAGAGCATCAACGAGACGCTGAATAATCTAGCGAACAACTTCAAAACCCTCTCCGGTTAGATCAACAAAGTATTCCTCGAGGCTTGGATGCTCGATCCTTATCTCGCTAACGGCAATCTTGTTGGCAACCAGCTGCTTGTTGAGCTTGGCAACATCAAAATCGGACGACACTGACGAAATAATTTTCTTTCCTACCGTCTTGGACTTTGTTATACCCGCGGCCTTTAGAAGCTCTTTGGCTTCTTTTGTTTTGTCAACATTCAAGATGAGTCTGGTCTGACCGTTAGCTCTGATCTGTTCCAAAGAGCCTTGAGCAACAATTTCCCCTGCGCGCATCACGGCAACGTGAGAGCAGAGCTGTTCGATTTCAGTCAGTAGGTGGCTGGATAAGAATATTGTGATTCCTTCAGCTGCCAACGAACGGATGAGGTTTCTGACTTCCCTGGTTCCCTGGGGATCGAGACCGTTGGTTGGCTCATCAAGAATTAGAAGCTCACGTGGTTTAAGTAGTGCATTTGCAAGACCCAGACGCTGCTTCATACCTAGCGAGTAGGCGTGAACCTTTTTCTTGGCAGCGTTGCTAAGTCCCACGCGCTCCAGGGCGGCATCGACCCGAGCTTCCCGGGTTGCAGAGTTTGAGTTTCGGTCCGCTGAATCCATGCGCATCAAGTTGTTTCGGCCGGACATGTAAGGGTAAAAAGCTGGCCCCTCAACTAGGGCGCCAACTTTAGGTAGAGCATCACCTACCTGTTTTGGAATTGAGTGCCCGAGGAGGTTTATGTCTCCGGCGGTAGCCTCGGCAAGGCCCAAAAGCATTCGGATCGTGGTGGTCTTTCCAGACCCGTTCGGGCCTAGAAAGCCAAACACCGATCCGCTTGGAACGTTCAGAGAGACTTCGGAAACAGCCTTTTGGTCACCGAAGGCTTTTACCAAGCCAACGGTCTCAATGGCCAGTTGGCCCTGGGAATTCACCTAGCGGGCTGCTACTTCCTGAAGGAACCCAATCGTGACGGCACCGGCAAAAACTTCACCGGAGTCGGTGATCAAAACGTTCATCACTGGAGTTGAGAACACCTTGCCACCTGCGACGTTGGTCATCAGATCAGCGAACAACTCGTTTTCTAGTAGCTCCATTGGTATCTCGGCAGGAATTACACTCAGGTACATTACAGACTCCCAGCCTTCGCCGATAACTTCTGGCTTGGCCTGATCCGACTTATCTCCACGCTCAGCTTTCAACTCAGCGTCTAGACCCTCTGGTGCTTCGAAAGTCTCAACTGTGGTGCCAGCTGGTGGAGTGAAACTGAAAGTGCTCGCAGCTGGAACCTCAAAGCTAATTGATTCGAATCCAACGTGCAGCGCCGGCTCTGCTTGCTCTACCGAGTAAACCTTGACATCGAGCGCCATCCCGGTTTCGGAATCAACTGAGATTACTACCGACTCGATTAATGAGTTAGCGGCGTTTGGCTGAGCAATGAGCTGGTATGCGGTACGCCCAGCAACCATGTGGTCTTTTCCAACAGAGACAGAGGTGGTCTCACCGATTTGATCCATTAGGTAGTTGGCAACTGCCTCGGGGTTTGAGATGTCAAGCTGAATAGAAGCTGCGTATTCTGCAAGCTTCGCTTCTGCATCTGCTTGAGCTTTATCGGCATCGGCCTGGTTGACCTGCACGTCGATGACCCCGGTTATAGCCGTTGCATTTCGGGAGTCGTAAAGCCAGAACTCATCTTTATTTAGGATCAAGTCACGCTGATTCATGGTGTCAAGAACTTGGACCCTGGTTCCCTCGTTGGAGGCGTAAACCCTGATCTTGTGGGTGCCGGCAATTAGCTCGACTGCCTGGGTGATGAAGTTCTGCTCAATAAGAGTTGGTACGAATTCTTCAAAGCCTTCTGGAAGCTTCTCTTCCATTTCCTTGATCATGTCTTCGTTCATCATCGAACTCATCTGAAGTGGAGGAAGTCCAAGATCGGAGGTTTTGACTATGGTTCCGGAAAATCCCTGGATCTCACCATCCATTAGAAGCATTACCTGCTGGGGAGTTAGATCTGGAAGGTCAACCGCGTTGGCCTGCATCGGAAGCACTACGGTTCCTGCGGCAATAAGGGAGGCAACCACAGCTGCCGGTGCCCAACGCTTTGAAATCTTCATTTGATACTCCTGTATGGGGTTTGGTTTATGTCTCTAAGTCTAGGTATTTGAACTGTGAGAAAGCTGACAGAGCTAAGGCCTAAATGGCCTAAACCCTTGAATTACCAAACCCTTTGCTTTGGCCAAGTATTCCCAAAACCTAAGGTTAGACTGCAGAGATGGACGCTCTGATGACTCGGTCAACCACCCATTTCAACCAGGTTCTGGCCCAGGTCAGGGAGGCTGGGCTGCTGTCCAAAACCCCCAGTTTTTACATCATTCGACTCATTGTCCTAACCGTCGCAGCAGCCGGTTTCTGGGTTCTGAGTGGCTATTTGGCAAGCCTGAGCCAAGAAAATAAGCTCTGGTTGATTGCCGCCTTCGCCCTCGTGGCAGGCCTTGGGATCCTCAGTGCTCAGTACGGATTTATAGCTCACGAGGCCTCACACCGTCAGGTCTTTAGAAACAACAAGTTAAACGACTGGACTGGCCTGCTGCTTGCAAACCTGTTCGCGGGTCTGAGCTACGGCTTTTGGCTAAGAAAGCACAATAAGCACCACCAACGACCAAACCAGATCGGCGAAGACCCGGATATCGCAATCCGTGTGCTCAGCTTCACAACCGAGTCCAAAGAATCAAAAAAGGGCATTGAGCGCTGGGTCTCAGATCGCCAGGGCTACCTATTTCCCCTACTACTTCTATTTACCGGCTTTGACTTATTGGTTGATTCTTTTGCAGGGCTAGTTCGCAAAGACCGCAAGCTCTCGATTCGCCTGCTGGAATTTTCGCTGATGATGATCCGTCAGCTAACCCCGTACATTGTTTTCGCAATTTTGTTTGGACCGATCTGGGGACTGGCTCTGTGGTTTGTAATGATGATGGCCTTCGGCTTTTTTATGGGAGCAGCCTTTGCACCAAACCACAAGGGCATGCCGCTGGTTCCAAAGGAAGCCAAGTTGGATTTCTTCTCGAGGCAAGTATTGACTTCAAGAAACATTAAAGGATCTTGGCTCAAGGACAACCTAATGGGAGGCCTGAACTACCAGGTCGAGCACCACCTGTTTCCTTCGATGGCAAGACCAAATCTTCGGAAAGCGCACGAGATTGTCGTCGAGTATTGCCAAAAGCACAACGTCACCTTGGTTGAGATGAACCTTCTGGCCAGCTATAGCGCAATCATGAAGCACCTTAACAAGGTTGGACTCAGCAATAACGCCGACCCGTTTGTTTGCCCGATGGTTGCCGAGCTTCGTCCAAGAAGCTAGAAAAAATAGGTAGGCCCGGGTGGGAATCTTTAATCCAAAGCCCATGACATACTCCCTTATAAAAAGCACCCCTAGTCTTATAGCTGTGGCAGCGGTTTTGATATTTGTTGCAGGCTGCACCCAATTGCCAACCGCAGAGGTGCCAGAGCCAAGTCAGTCTCAGGCTGAGGTCGACCCAGGTCAGACCGAAGAACCAGGTGCTCAGGATGTGGCGGTGGAGTGCGATCAGAAGAACCAACTAGCAATAGAAGAAGTAATCAATTCTCAGACCAAGGCTTTTGGAGAAAGCAACTACGAACTTGCTTACTCCTATGCGTCTGAATCCTTTAGATCAGGCGTCAGCCTCGAGGGCTTTGTCGCGATCATCTCTTCAAGCTATGGACCTTTGATTGAGTCATCCAAATTTCGATTTAGTGGCTGCCTGGTAAATCCAAATACCGGCCTTGCCCTAATTGACGTGAGCTTTGTGCAAGCCGGGGAATTCGTCTATGGCCTTCGCTACCTGGTCACTGACACTCAGGAGGGCTGGAAAGTGCAGGGGGCAAGCAATCTTGAGGTGGTGGGGGAGGGAACTTGATTTTTCACAGAACGGTAGGCCCCGTCGGATTCGAACCGACGACCCACGGATTAAAAGTCCGTTGCTCTAACCAACTGAGCTAGAGGCCCCTAGCAACGCAAAGCGTCTGCAACAGTCTAGCAAGCTCGATGTTTGGTGGTTTGCTCGAGCCCAAAGCTTTTTAGTAGGCAACAGTGACTTGGGCAATGAGGCAGGCCTTACAGCCCCTTAGGCTTTAGATTTTTTTGAGCGAGGGCACTTAGAAAGTCGAAGATTAAGGCAAGAATTGCAACCAGTACCGCTCCTATCAAGATTGCCGGAGCACGATCGAGCTTCAGGCCAGAGTTGATGGTCTCTCCAAGCCCACCCCCTCCAACCAGGAAGGCGAGTGCGGACATTCCCACGTTTATAACGATGGCGGTCCTGATTCCGGCGATGATTACCTCAACCGATAGCGGTAGCTCAATCTTTAAAAGCACTTGACGGGGCGTAAACCCCATTCCTCGTCCAGCATCAATGACAGACTTATCCACCTGCTCCAGACCGACGATTGTGTTTCGAAGCACAGGTAGCAGAGAGAAAGTGGCAAGGGCAAAAATCACTGTGCTAATACCTGCGCCGAAAAAGGAAAAGAAAATCACGATCAGTCCGTAGGCCGGAAGCGCCTGCGCTAGCCCCAAGGTGTTTACCAAAAAGCTCTTTAGTCTGGGAAGTCCTTTTCGGGTCACCAGAATTCCTATTGGAATTGCCACAATCACAACAAGTAGCGATGAGCTGAAGCCCAAAACGAGCGTTTCAATAAGCTGTCGCTGAATTTTCTCTGGTGCCAAAATCGCCAGGGTCGTAGAGTCAAGGTCCGAATACCACCAAACTGCGCCACCGATCAAGGCAAGCAACAGGGCGAATATTGGCGAGACGATAAGGTCCAACCGCTCACTTAGTGAGCTCGAAGTTTTTGACTGAGACGACGAGTTAGACATTTATTACCTATCGCTCATAATCAGCTTCGCAAGAGATTCGATGGTGCAACATCCTAGGTATTTGCCCTTACGGTCTGTCACTACCGCCATACCGACAGAGGACTGCAGCATGACGGTCAGCGCATCCTGCAGGGTGTCTTCCGGTTGCAGGTCAACGGTGACCGGTCTACCGCTTTTATCAATCGGCTGATTGGTGCGGTTGAGGGATCTTTCGTCTATCCAGCGCAGTGGCTTTTCGTTCCCGTCCAGAAGTAGCGCCACTTGATCAGCGGACTCCTCGAGAACCTCAAGAGCCTCAGCCCTCAGGACCGGCATGGATAGGGTTGGCACCTGATGCAGTTCGATGTCTCGAACCCGCTTCAGTGTAAGACCTTTCAAGATTGCCCCCGATCCTAGGAAGCTCTCAACAAACTCATCGGCTGGATGGGCAAGAATTGCCTCCGGGGTATCCAGCTGAGCAATCTCGGATCCATCGCGCAAGATCGCAATTCGATTACCCATCTTGATTGCCTCGTCGATGTCGTGAGTAACAAAGACGATAGTTTTTTTCAGCTCCTGCTGAAGTCTCAGAAATTCATTCTGCAATCGGTCCCTGGTGATTGGGTCAATCGCCCCGAAGGGTTCATCCATCAACAACACATCGGGATCAGCGGCTAGAGCCCTCGCAACACCGACTCGCTGAGCTTGACCACCGGAAAGCTCTTTGGGATAGCGGTCTCGATAGATCTCGGGCTCCATTGAAACAAGCTCGAGCATCTCATCGATACGAGCATCAATCTTTGCCTTGTCCCAGCCCAGTAGCTTCGGCACCGTGGCAATGTTTTCCGCAATAGTTCGATGCGGAAAAAGTCCAACCTGCTGGATTACATAGCCGATTCTTCTTCTTAGCAATGCAGGATCGGCCTCAGTTACATCTTCACCGTCGAGAAAAATCTTTCCCGAGCTTGGTTCGATAAGCCTATTTATCAATCTAAGGGTTGTGCTTTTTCCGCAACCAGACGGCCCAACAAGTACCAGAACTTCTCCGCGCTGGACCTCGAGCGTTAGATTTCTTACAGCTGGGTCCTCTCCAGCTGTGTATCTTTTGCTTACGTTCTCTAATCTAATTAGCGCTTCGGTCATCTGATGCCCTTCGATATTGTGGCCACTTTAAGGGCCTGCAGAATTAGGTCTATAACCAATGCCAGAACAAGGCAAAGTAAAGTTCCAAGCCAGATTGACTCGAGTGAATTAGGTAGTGGAAGCCTCGCCAAACCGCTTTTTATGAAATCACCCAGTCCACCACCGGCAACTAGTGTTGCGATGGCAGCGACACCGACCACCAACATCGAGGAAACTCGAACTCCAGCCAAAATAACCGGCCACGCCAGTGGAAGTTCAACTTTGAATAATCGCTGAACACGATTGAGACCCATACCCTTGGCGCTTTCAAGAACACCGGGATCAATCGCATCGAGACCAGTGATTGTGTTTCGAAGAATGGGGAGTAGTGAATAAAGAAACAGCGCAATAAACGAGGGGGCAAAGCCCAGTCCAACGAGCGGGATAAAAATTACAAAGAGCGCCAATGAGGGAATAGTCAGAAATACCGAAGCAATCGACAGAGCAAGCTCTTTGGCCAATAGATTACGGCGGGTCAAGATGCCGGTGGCGATGGCAAATATGCCAGCGCTCACCAGCACCGAGACCACGTAGCCGGTGTGCTGGGCAAGCCCAACTAAGACTTGGTCTTGTCTAGCAAGAGCAAAGTCCCACAGGCTCAGCAGAAATTCCACTGAGTTGTTAGCCGATCAATCCCTCGGCGACCAGGTAATCCCGAGCTACCTGTGCTGGATCCTGCCCTTCCACGGACTCCAAACCGTTCAATTCGGCCATCTTGATGTTGTTAAGGGGGTCCAATATGGCGGAGATGATCGCATCAAATGCTTCCGGTGCCTGACTGTAAAGGTCTTCACGCATGGTTCCGGATACGTTGTAGAGAATGTTTACACCTGGGTCTTCGACCAGAGTTAGGTCAAGCGCTGGAATTCGACCATCGGTAGTAAATACCTCTCCAAATTCGCAGTTATTCGCCGCGGTTTCGCTGTAGATAATTCCAGTGTCTAGGATTCTTTGCTGGCTATCCGGCAGCTCGATACCGGTGTGGGTTTCAGTCAATATCAGTCCGTCGGGACGGCTAGGAAATTCTGACTCCATGCAAACGATTGCAGATGGGTTATCACGAAGGTACTCCATCATCGTAGTTAGCGTAAATCCGCCGCCGTTAGACTCTGTCAACTCAGGACTAGAAACGAAACCGTAGGTGTTGTTGAAGGGAGATCTTCCAATCCAAACGATTTGATTTTCTTCTAGGTCACGCTCTTTTACCCCAAGGGTTAGTTCTTCTGAGTCAAAGCTCGGGTCTTCAAGACCCAAGTGAACGGCCCAACCAGTTCCGTTGTATTCCATGTAGATGTCGATTTCACCGGACTCAAGTGCAGCGCGAGCTACATTTGTTCCACCAAGGTTTACTTTGTTGTCAACTGTTGCGCCGGCAGCTTCGAAAGCCGCGACCAGCATTTCGCCGAGAATCAATTGTTCGCCAAAGTCCTTTGACCCAACTGAAATTGAGATGCCCGATAGATCATATTCGGATAGCGATCCACCACTTGCGGTTTCTGTGTCGGCTGCACACGCTGAAAGCGTTAGTGCTGAAGCAGCAAGGATTGCCACTAGCGAGAATTTCTTTGAATGTCTCATACTTTTCTCCTTTGTTTAAATTTCATGCTAGGAGGGGAAACAATTAATGCCTAACTCGGTTGTGCATACGTCAACTACCGGATAGGTTTGAAAGATGCGAAACCACACCTCAGGCCTGAAGCGGGATCTAGAAGTCTTGGAGCTACTGGCTAGCGAACACGCCTGGGATAGCGGAGGTTTAGGGGTCAAGGAGCTGGCCCAGATGCTGAATCGGGACAAGGGCCAAATCTCGAGGGTCTGCAAGACTTTAGAGCAATCTGGGCTGGTTGGAAGAGACCTTGCAACCAAGAGATATTCGCTGGGTCACCACATCTACACGCTCGCAATGCGCACTAGAGAGGCACATCTTGCCAACCTAAGTCACGCAGCACTTCTGAAGCTGGTGGCAGTTTCGGAGGAGTCTGCTCACCTAACGGTGCTTCGAGGAGGTTCAGTCCTAACTGTTCGTACTGAGCTCGCTCAACACACCATGAGGGATGGCCGACTCAGTGGAGTTTCACTTCCTGCGCTTCGAACAGCCTCAGGTCGAGCGATGTTGAGCACTTTCTCTAACGAGCAAGTAGACAGTTGGTGGCAAGAGCATGGGGTTCCAAAACCTAGGCCCGATGGTATGCCGGCACCGAAACTACCAGACACAATTGTGATGAAGCGGCTAAGGCGAACCCAGGGAAGCATTCGCTCATTTGGAAAGCTTATGAAGGTGATCCGAGTAATTAGAAAAACTGGCTATGCGATTAGCGACGGTGAGCTAACCGAAAGTATCGTCGATGCCGCGGCTCCAATTTACGACGCGGCCGGAAATGCAATCGGTGCGATAGCGGTGGGCGCCAGAAGAGAGAGAATAAGTGACCGCTACGACGCCCTGGGCGAGCTGGTTCGAGAGGCGGCCAACACGGTCACAAACGAATGGGCTGACCAGTAAGAGAAGATGTTCGGCTTTGAAAAAACTATAGAGAGCGTGATGGGGCTATCTGGGCTTTCTTCTCTTTATCCGGCCACTCCACAATCAGCATCGCAAGAACCATCAACGCTCCACCGATTACCACCCTCAGGGCTAGGACTTCTTGACCCACCGCGACGGCAATCACTGCTGCGAAAATAACTTCAGAGGTCAAAATGATTGCGACTCGGGACGGGTCCATAATCGACTGCGCCCAAGTTTGGACCAAGAACGCTGCCGCGGTGGCAAACACCGCGGTAAAGACAACTACTCCCCATACCGAGACATTTGGTGGAGCCTGATAGCCATCGGCTAGCGCACCAAGCCAGCAAACCACACTTCCTGCACCCAATTGGATAACCGTAAGTGGGTAAACGTCCTTTGCTGTGCTCCAGAAGCTCAGCCCAACAATATGACCGGCGAACAGCACAGCGCACGCGATAACCCACGCCTGTGCGGCATCGAGAGAGAAACCGTTGAATGAAATAAATAGCAGCGCAATAAAGGCGGTGATAGATCCAACTACTACCCTTCCCTCAATTTTCTTACGAAAGATCATCCAAAAAAGCAACGGGGTAAAGATGACGTAGAGCCCGGTGAGAAATCCAGTGATAGCAGCGGTAGTTAGATTTAGCCCAATAGTTTGAGTAATCATTGCAAGCCCCAGCATGACTCCAAGTAGTGAGCCCCGAAGCAGCAGTTTTCTATTTATGGCCTTTAGAACCTGAGGCCGAATCACTATCATCACAAGAGTTGCCAGGGTAAATCGGGTTGCTAGAAAATCAAAGACGGGCTGTTCGTTAATTGCGTCTTTCATGAGGACAAACGAGGCACCCCAAGAAAAGGTCACTCCAAAAAGGGCAATAACCGCCCACGCAGTTTTAGTCATTAATTGGCTATGACTTCACTCGGGAAGCGGTGGGGCCTGCCATGTTCTTGACCATGGACGGGAAAACCAGTCCGTGCATCGGCCAGACGGCCCACCAATAAGCGTGTCCAAATAATCCCTTGGGAGCAAAAAGGGCTCGCTGGGTAATTATTGTTCCGGTGCCGGCGGCATCAGTCTCAAGGGCAAATTCCAACCAGGCAAGTCCAGGCATCCGCATTTCGGCTCGCAGTCGAAGAAGTTCGGGGCGTTTGATTGCCTCAACTCGCCAAAAATCCAATGCCTCACCCTCGATGAGAGTGTTGTCGTCGCGTCTGCCGCGGCGAAGGCCAACCCCTCCAAAAAAGCGGTCCATGAGACCCCTTAGCTCCCAGGCCCAGGTGGCTGTTGAGTAGCCGTTTTTGCCACCGATTGCCTCAACTCTTTTCCAGACAGTCTGGATCGGATCTTCGGAATGCAAGGTGCGAACGTCGGTATACAAAGTTCCACCGGCCCAGTCCGGGTCGGTTGGTAGCGGGTCTGATGGGGTTCCAGGAACCGAAGCGTTGGTCCAGCGAGTTTCCACATTGGCTTCTTTGATGCGGGTTAGGGCTAGCTCAACAGCTTTTTTGAACAGGGTAAGCCCGGCCTTGGAATCTGGAATTAGCTTCCGAATCGAGTCGTCGCGTGCGACGACCTCATTTTTTAGTGATTCAACTAATCTTCTGGCGAGCGTGATCGGAACCGGTGTGACAAGCCCCACCCAGCCACTGGAAAGCTTTGGGGTTAGTACAGGAACCGGAATGATGATTCTTTTTCGAAGTCCTGCCGCCTCGGCATACTTCATCATCATTTCTCGATAGCTAAATACTTCGGGACCACCGATATCGAAATCCCCCGAAATGGAGGAGTCGATGGCGGCTGCGCCAACCAGATACCGCAGAACGTCTCTAACTGCAATCGGCTGAATCTTGGTTTCTACCCAGCGAGGTGTTGTCATGATTGGAAGTCGCTCGGTTAGGTAGCGGAGCATCTCAAATGATGCCGACCCGCTGCCGATAACAATTCCGGCGCGAAGCTCAATGGTTGGAACTCCGAAGCTTTTTAGGACTGTTCCGGTGTCGGCTCGGGACTGGAGGTGTGGTGATAAGAGTTCATTCTGAGCAATGATTCCACCGAGATAGACAATTCTTTGGATATTTGCTTTTTTGGCGGCCGCACCAAATTTCTCTGCGATATCTTTTTCCTCTTGCTCAAAATTGTCCTTGCTCATTAGAGCGTGCAATAAGTAGTAAGCGACGTCGATTCCCTCGAGAGCTTTATCCAGCGCAGCAACATCGTGGGCATCGCCCGAGACCACTTCAACCCGGTCAATCCAGGGATGATCTTTCAATCTTTCAGGTTTGCGAGCCAGAATTCTAACCCGGTAGCCGTGAGAAAGAAGTTCTCTAATAAGTCGGCCGCCGATGTATCCGGTGGCTCCAGTCACTAGGCATTTGGCTGGCTTACCGTCCCTACCCATAAGGGTTGGTAGGTCTTGGCTTACGGTTTCGATCATGTTCTAACCCTACATTTACGGAGCTGAACAACTTGAGCCAGATTGAGCTAGAGCCGCTCTGCCAAACTCTGGTGCTCAACTGCCACCAGTTTTGGCTTGGGTCCCGAATTAGTTAGATGCAAAACAATGAATTCGCCAGGCTTTAGGGTTTTGGCCTCAAGAATTAGCTTTGCGAGCTTGGGCTCGGCGTAGCCGGCGAGGACTTCCGCGATCGTTGGCAGGGTGGGGCGGTGGGTGCAAAGCAACGAAGATCTGGCATCGGAGAAAAGCTTTTTTGCAACTTTGGCTGTTCTTGCCGGCCCTTTAGCGTTTCCCATCTCCGATAGCTCACCGCGATCAATGATCTTGTATCGGTGAGCTTTGGCGTAAGGGGTAATGGTGTCTTTGCACCTGCGCCAGGGGCTTGTGAATACCCGTTTGGGACCGTAGGCACTTAGTAATCGAACCAGTTCTTTGGCCTGCTTTTTTCCCTCTGGAAGAAGTGGCCTCTTGCCGTCCTCACCCACGTAGTCGACTCTTGGGGTGGCGTGCGCGTGACGAATAATGATCAACGGTTTTGTCTTTAGCATTTCACTAGAACGAAGGTCGAGAACTTCTTGCAAAAGATCTCGGTCGTGCCGGTAGCTGAGCTTTGCAAATGCGTCTTCGGCTTTGAGCCAAATAACTTCAGATACTTCTTCATCGGGTTTGAACTTTGAATTTGCAAGAGCTTTATCGGAAACCCTGGCGGCCCAGTAGTGAACAACTTTGGTTTTGGTTTTGTCTAGTGGATAAGTAATAGTTTGTAGCGGAACCCCGAGCTTTATCTTTAGGCCAGTTTCTTCTTTTACCTCTCGAACAGCAGCCTCGGGCAGGGACTCTCCGCCATCAACCTTCCCCTTGGGGAAAGTCCAGTCTTGGTATCGCCCTCTGTGGATGATGGCCACCAGAATATCATTTCTTACTTCTCGCCAGCAAACCGCGCCGGCGGCGTAAACCTCTTGCAACCTAGTTGCTCCGTGGATTGGAAATTGTGTGCATGATGGTGTCTTGGAAATCGCTCAGTTTGTTTCCTTCTGCGTCCAGCTGGCTTCTTAGCCAAGTACCAGTGGACTCTAGTTGCCAAGCGGCTATTTTCTCACTCATCGCTAGCTCAAACATCCCTTGAATACTACCCACGTGTTCGGGCTCGCTAAGCCGGACCAACACCTCTACTCTTCGATCCAGGTTTCTGTGCATCATGTCTGCTGAACCTAGGTAAACCTTTGGGTCACCTCCCCCTAGGAAACTAAAGATTCGGCTGTGTTCAAGGTATCTTCCTAAGATTGAGCGCACTCGAATAGTTTCAGATAGGCCCTTTACTCCCGGCTTCAGAGCGCACATCCCTCGAACCACAATGTCAATCGGCACTCCGGCCATCGAGGCCTTGTAAAGCGAGTCGATGATTTCCTCATCGACCAGGGCGTTGACCTTTATCGAGATCCGCGCTTTCTTGCCAGCCTTGTGGTGAGAGATTTCCTGTTCAATCAATTCAGTCAAGCCCTCACGAACCCCAACGGGGGAGACAAGTAGCGACTTGAAAGTCGCTTCCGGGGCGTATCCGGAGAGGTGATTGAACAACTTGGTGAGGTCTTCCCCGACGGCCTCGCGCGAGGTAAGTATTCCAAAGTCCTCGTAGTACCTAGCTGTTTTCGGATTGTAGTTTCCCGTTCCGATGTGGCAGTAACGAACCAGATGGCCAGCTTCTTGTCTGATCACAAGAGCCAGCTTGCAGTGGGTCTTTAGTCCAACAATTCCATAGACCACGTGAACCCCGGCCTGCTCAAGCTTTCTTGCCCAGGTGATGTTGTTTTGTTCGTCAAAGCGAGCCTTGATTTCTACCAGGGCGAGAACCTGCTTACCGGCTTGGGCAGCTTGGATCAGCGCGTCAACAACGGGTGAGTCACCAGAGGTTCGGTAAAGAGTTTGCTTGATTGCAAGAACCTGGGGATCTTCGGCGGCTTGCTCTAGAAACTCTTGAACGCTGGTTGAAAAGGACTCGTAGGGGTGATGAACCAGTACCTCACGATTTTTTAGAACGCCAAATATGTCTAACACTTCATCGTCTCTTGGAACTAGGTGACGGTTAGTTACAACCGCGTGCGCGGGGTACCTTAGCTCTGGCCTTGCAAGGGTTGCGATGTCAGAAAGGCCCGTTAGATCAAGAGGCGAGGGGAGGGTGTAAACATCTTGATTAGAAATATCCAGCTCACGAATCAACAGCTCTAGAACCTGCGGGTTCATGTCATCGGCAACTTCTAGGCGAACCGGTGGACCAAATCTTCTTCGAAGCAATTCCTTCTCAAGAGCAAGTAGTAGGTTTTCTCCCTCGTCTTCATCAACTTCTAAGTCTTCATTCCGGGTCACACGGAAGTTGTGATATTGAAGGACCACCATTCCGGGAAATAGCAAACCGAGGAATTCGCCAATGATGTCTTCTAAGGGAACGTAGCGAACCCCCTCGGCATCCTCCGGAGCTTTGATTAGCACAAAGCGGGGAAGTAGCGGCGGTACCTTCACTCGGGCGAAGTGCTCCTTTTGGGTCTCTGGATTTTGCAGCACAACAGCCAGATTCAACGAAAGCCCCGAAATGTAAGGGAAGGGGTGAGCGGGGTCGACGGCAAGGGGAGTTAGAACCGGGAAGATCTGCTCTTGGAAGTACTCCTGTAGCGAGAGTTTTTCGTCATCGCGAAGCTCTGGCCAGCGAACCAGATTGATGCCGTATTTCTCAAGTTCTGGTTCGATAACTTCAAGAAATAGTTTGGCGTGATGAAGCTGCAGTTCGTGAGCTTCTTCAGAAATTTTGGTGAGAACCTCTTTCGGGGCAAGTCCCGAAGGGCTCTTAACTGCAAGCCCAGTTGCGAGTCTTCTCTTGAGACCCGCAACTCGAACCATAAAAAACTCATCGAGGTTGGAGGCGAAGATGCTCAGGAAGTTAACTCGCTCCAGAAGATGCATGTTTGGATCCTCGGCAAGTTCTAGAACCCTGCGGTTAAATGCTAACCAGCTAAGTTCGCGGTCCAGGAAACGATTCTCATCTAGCCCATCCGGTGATACGGGGAGGGTGATGGCCATGGTTTCTTCAGACATAGCCTCAATATTGACACGCCAAGCTGTCCAAACGGTAAATTATTTTTGAACTAGTGGCTAGCGAGCTCAGAATCGCTTGGATTGAAGCGGTATCCGACGTTTCTAACGGTGCCGATTAGGGCATCCAGTTCACCCAGTTTGGCCCTTAGCCTTCTGATATGGACATCCACGGTTCTGGTGCCTCCGAAGTAGTCGTATCCCCAGACTTCGCTGAGCAGCTGATCTCTTGAGAAGACCCGGCCCGGGTGCTGGGCCAGAAACTTCAAAAGCTCAAACTCCTTATAGGTCAAATCAAGAATCCGACCCTGGACCTTGGCGGAGTAGTTAGCTTCGTCGATTACAACGCCGGAGGCGTTGATGGTGTCATTTTGACCCTCTGATTTAGATCTTGAGATCGCAAGCTTTACGCGGGTCTCAATTTCGGCAGGGCCTGCCGAATCCAAAATTATGTCGTCTGAGCCCCACTCCGAGTTCATGGCGGCCAAGCCCCCCTCTGACAGAATCACAATAAGAGGTGCAGATAAACCGGTTGCAATCAAGATTTTGGCCATAGCCTTTGACGAAGCAAGATCTTTTCTCGCGTCCAGAAAAACCAAGTCATGACCGGGTGCGTTTACGAGGCTTGCGGGTTCGGCAGCGATGTAGCGAACCCGGTGACTTAGCAGTGACAGGGCAGGCAAGACTTCTGATTCGGCCGACGCCGTCAAAACTAGAAGCTGTGCCATGATCCAAGACTCCAAATCTTTGTGCCAAGTTTAGCCAAAGCTTATAGTGGCTAGGGCATGATTGAGCTATGACCAAGCACTGGGGCCAAATCATTAGCATCTGGCTAATTGTCGCCGCCTTGGCAGTTTGGGCAATCATAAGTCAAAGCCAATCCACCGCTCCAGCCTGGTTTGGGACAATCTTGGCGGGATCGGTAGCACTGGTGTCGCTGTATCACCTATTTCGAGCCAAGCCCGAGGGCATCGTTCGAAAACTTGTGTACGTCGGCGGCGGCAGCTACCTAATCCTCGCAATCGCCACGGGTTTCGTGCTTTTCCTCGGTTAGACTTATTGTCATGCTCGCACTTGAAATCTTTTTCACAGGTCTATTGATATTGGCTTCGCTAGCTATCGGCTCAATTTCATTCCTGGTTTTATACAAACTCTTCAAGGGTCAGAAATAGTTGTTCGTCTTACCAGAGGGTCTTCCACTGGAACTTACTCCACTTGCATTCCTTGTCGGAAAGTGGTCCGGGTCTGGAGTTATCTCATACCAAGCCAAGACTGAAAAGATAGAGCAAGAGTTCAATCAGACGGTCGAGTTTAGCTACGACGAGCAGCCATTTCTAGGATACGTAGCAAAAACTACTCTCCCCGATGGGACCCCACTTCCAACCGAGGTTGGGTTTTGGAGACTCTCAAAATCCCCTGAAGCTGCCGACCACGGACCGGGTCTTTTGCCAGGAACAGGCCAGAAACTGATCACGTCTAGAGAGCAGCTAGAGAAGCTCAGAAATAAAACCGGTGGTTTTGATATCGAGGCCTCCATGCTTCACCCGAGCGGCATCAGCGAACTATATGTTGGTCAGATTAAGGATGCTCGCGTGGATCTTTCCACCGATGCTGTCATGAGATCAACTTCCGCAAAGGAATACATAGCCGCTACCAGAATGTTTGGGTTGGTCGAGGGAGCGTTGCTTTGGGCATGGGACATCGCGGCCCTTGGAAACCCAATGGCTTCGCACGCTTCGGCAAGACTTGAAAGGGTGTGAGCAGTTGCTAGTCAAGGAGCACTTCGGCGACCCGATGATTGAGCAAAGAAAGCTCTCTGAGGGCGATGCTCTTTGCTTACTAAACGCTCAGGGGATAATTTCGGTCAATGGAGT
>NZ_JBASXC010000053.1:0-3060 GCF_049276775.1 Rhodoluna sp. | reverse complement strand
GCCTTTAGTTCCTCGATAACCTTAAAAAGGACCTCAACCTCGGTTGCGCTTAGAGCGCTAGTAGGTTCATCCATTATTAGGATGCTGGCGTCAGAACTTAGCGCTCTCGCGATTTCGATAATTTGTTGCTGGCCCAGACGAAGCTCTGACACCAGGGTCTCAGGTGAAATTTGCTCCTCGAGGCGATCGAGCACGGCCACAGTTGCCTTTCGCTCTGCCTCAAAGTCAACTCCAAAACGTCCTTTTATTTCGCGGCCCATAAATATGTTGTCTCTTACCGGCAGGTTTGGCGCCAGGTTTAGCTCCTGGTGAATGATTGCAATACCCTTGGCGGCCGCATCGGTTGTCGAGGCAAATTTCACCATCTCACCGTTTACCTCGAGAGTTCCAGAAGTGGGCTGTTCGACGCCGGAAAGAATTTTCATCAGGGTTGATTTACCGGCGCCATTTTCACCAAAAAGAGTAGTTACTTTCCCCGCACGAACGTCGAAGTCAACACCCTTCAGCGCCTTCGTGACGCCGTACTCTTTTGTTATACCCCTGGCCTTGAGGACTACGAGTCCGGATGACATTATTGGACCACTTTCAATGAGATCGGAATGACTATGTACTGCTTTGGATTGAATAGTGAAAAGGCACCAATAATGTCCAGCTGTTTACCGGTAAGTGTTGTCTTGTCAATCCCAGACAAAACAGTGTCGCGGACCTTGTCATTGAGCTTGGTACCGATGTCCTGGTAAGCAAGCTGATTTTCAAAGTCGGTAAATTTCACAAGGCCGGTCACGTCGCGAAGAGCAGTTCCATTCAAAGCGGGTCCCACTTGAAGATAAACCGGTGTAGTGACTCCCTCGACCTCAAGGACTAGGAGGTCTCCTTTTAACTCTCCACCGATAGCTGTGAACTTGGTGGCCACCGAATAAGCGGCGTTGTTGCCATCACGCTTACCGTATTTAGCACCCGCAACGTTGGGGTCGGCAATAATCTCGAGATCTAGCTCCGCCAACGGGTAAGAATTATCGAGGATATAGGGGACGATGGTTTTTTGGTAGTTCTCGTCAGCAAAAGCGGCAGAATCAACTTTGGCCTTCACCCCTTTTTCCAAAAGAGTGACATCCGCTCCAGTGACATAGGTGGTGTTGAGGCCGATAGCGACGATTACTCCAACTGTGAGAGTCAAATTGATTAGGCTCTGTTTTTTCATTTTCATTTCTCGAGTCTTAGAGGGACGTTTGGGCTTTTAGCGTTTAGAGCAGTTTTCCTGAATCCGCTGATCCGGGACGAATCTGAAGCTTGCGGCCAGTTCCTTCCCTGAACATGTCCATGGCTCCTGAGTAGTCATCGAGTGAGTAGTAGTGGCTAATCATCGGGGTGGCCTGCAGGGCACCTGCTTCAAATAGTGCAACAGCTCGATCGAAAGACGAAAGAGAAGCCATTGTTCCCGTTATGTTTATTTCATCTCGGTAAACCCTAAATGGCGAGTAGCTGGCTTTTTTATCTGCAGCGGCAACACCGAAGTGCAAAAATGTTCCGCCCGGCTTCACGCGGGTGAGACCATCTTCGATTGCGGGGATTACACCGGTGCAGTCGATAACTACATCCCACTGCTCGCGAGCTGCGTCGTTCGCGTTTCCCAAACGGGTTTCAATTCCAACCTCACGTGCCGCTTCGAGTCTTGATGCGTTGGTGTCGATTATTGTCACGGAGACCGCTCCAGCTCGTGGTGCTAGCTGTGCCATCATCAGACCCATTGTTCCTGCTCCGTAAACCAAGAAATGTTTTCCAAGGTCACGCGGAATCTGATCGTAACCGCGCACTGCGCATGCAAGCGGCTCAATTAAAGCAGCGTGATTTAGATCCACAGAGTCGGATAGCTTATAGCAGTTCGCCGCGGGTGCTTTCATGAATTCCGCAGAGCCACCGTCGTTTCCAACAACTCCCATGCCCTCCCACTTGCGGCAAAGGTTAGAGCGGCCATTTAGACAAAACTCACACTTCATGCAAGTCAAGGTGTTGTTGACGGTGACCTTGTCACCCTTGGCGAAGCCGACTACCTCTTTGCCGGTCTCGACTACGATGCCGGAGATTTCGTGGCCAGGAATGATCGGGAAACGTGCGCCCTCAAACTCGCCATCAATGAGGTGAACGTCGGTGCCACAGATCCCCACGGCCGATACCTGAATAATCAGGTCATTAGGGCCGGGAGTTGGGTCGGGCAGGGTGTGGACGCCAAATTTACCAATTTCTTCAAAAACGACTGCACGCATCTTCGCGTTCTCCCATGTTCTGACGTCCTCTTCGATGAGAACTGTTGGGCCAAGTATGCGACTAGATTGAGCGCAAAATGTGAGATTCCACGCTTATGTTATCTAATTGTTATCTTTTTGTCACGATAGCGGGGTTCTTTGGAAAAAAATAACAAAAATGCTGGGAAAAAGCCCAAAGCACTGGATTTTGGCCAAAAATTGGCTAGTTTGGGGCAACTATGACGTCGATGCCCTGCGAGCGCATATTTTCTATGTGCTCGGGCTTGGTGCCAGAATCCACAATCACGTGATCAAACTCGTCCAAACTTGCCAGGGCGTGCAGAGCCCTTCTGTCGAATTTGGTATGGTCCACAAGCAAGATCTTCTTGGCAGCAACGCTAAGCATGGCTCTTTTTGTTGCGACGGAATCTTCAGACTGGTGAAAACACATCCCATCCACTACCGATGCTGAGGAAATAAAGGCCACATCGGCCCGAAGCCGTTTGATGGCGTCAGTGGTGACACTTCCCATAAACGCTGAGCACCAGTTGTGAAAAGTCCCACCCAGGGCCACCAGCTGAACCCCCCGTGCCCCATTTAGCTCGTTCATCAAGGTTAGGACATTGGTAATAACGGTGACTGGGCTCTTGGTTTGGAGTCTTTTGGCCATTTGAAGCACGGTCGTAGAGTCATCCAACAGCACCGACTGCCCCGGTTCTATAAACTCAACCGCCACCCGGGCAATTGCCTCTTTAGATGGGGTTTCTTGCCCGATTCGGTAAACATCTGAGGACTCCACCAAGCTTGTTGAGTGGGC
>NZ_JBASXC010000052.1:0-5274 GCF_049276775.1 Rhodoluna sp. | reverse complement strand
TAGTTCTTCTATACCGCCATGCTGATACGCTTTTACAAAAGCTGAGCCAACGATTGCTCCGTCAGCATAAGTATTTATTTCACGGACCTGCTTCGCAGTTGATACTCCAATACCCACAGCTGTCATTGAGCTGGGACCCTGTTGTCTAACCCCGGCCACAACCTGTTTAGCTTTTTGGTCTAAATCTTCTCTTGCTCCGGTAATGCCCATGGTAGAGACCGCGTAAACAAAACCCCTAGAGTTTGAGCAAGCTGACTCTGTTCTGGTTGCTGAACTTGTCGGCGTAGCAAGAAATACGCGATCGAGGTTGTGCTCCTCGGTAGCTCTAATCCAGCCGTCTGCCTCATCGGGAATTAGGTCTGGAGTTATTGCTCCAGCCGCCCCGGCTTCGGATAGTTCTTTTGCAAACTTGTCCTGTCCGTACTGCATGACTGGATTCCAATAGGTCATAACCAAGACGGGAGCATCGACCCTAGAGGCCACCTCGCGCACAGCCTCAAAGGTGTCGCGAAGCTTGAATCCGTTGGCAAGCGACAGTTCGGTTGCTTGTTGAATCACCAGGCCATCCATAACGGGATCGCTGTATGGGATTCCTAGCTCTAAAACGTCAACCCCAGATTCGGACATTGCAACTGCGGCTTCAATAGACTCTCGCATGGTCGGGAAGCCAAGAGGAAAGTAACCAATAAGCGAGCCACCGCTTGACTTATTTGCCTTTAGAACTTGCTCGGTACGAGACATCAGATGAATCCAAAGTACTTAGCCGCGGTTTCCATGTCTTTGTCCCCCCGGCCACTGAGATTTACGAGGACTTTACTTCCAGGCTTGAGGGAGGGCAAGAGCTTTTGAATACCGGCCAATGCATGGGCAGTTTCAATTGCGGGGATTATCCCCTCTGTTCTTGACAGAGAACTAAGGGCTGACATGGCCTCGGTGTCTGTGACTGGGATATATTCTGCTCGTCCAATGTCTTTGAGCCAAGCATGCTCTGGTCCAACACCCGGATAGTCGAGACCTGCCGAGATTGAGTGAGACTCGCTGGTCTGTCCATCCTCGTCCTGGAGTAGATAGCTCTTTGCTCCGTGCAAGACGCCGGGTCTTCCCATACTTAGAGTCGCAGCATGTCGAAGTGTCTCCACACCGTCACCGGCTGCCTCCATACCAACCAAGCGAACGTCCTCATCGTCCAAGAAGGCGTGGAAGATTCCAATTGCATTTGAGCCTCCCCCAACGCATGCTGTCACTACATCGGGCAATGAGCCAAACTGATCAAGCATTTGCTGCCTGGATTCGATTCCAATAACGGAATGGAAATCGCGAACCATGGTGGGGAACGGGTGTGGACCGGCAACTGTGCCTAATAGGTAATGAGTAGTTTCAACGTTCGCAACCCAATCCCTGAGTGCCTCATTGATTGCATCCTTTAGCGTTCTTGACCCAGTCGTTACGGCAACAACTTCCGCTCCCAAAAGTTTCATTCTTGCCACGTTCAAGGATTGCCGAATTGTATCGACTTCGCCCATGTAGACAACGCAGTCCAGACCTAGCAAGGCAGCGGCAGTTGCGCTGGCAACACCGTGCTGACCGGCGCCGGTTTCAGCGATTATTCTCTTTTTGCCCATTCGCTTCGCAAGCAGTGCCTGACCCAGGACGTTATTGATTTTGTGGGAACCGGTGTGGTTTAGGTCTTCTCGCTTTAGAAAAACCCTGATGTCGCCAATTGAGGCGGCAAACTTCGGAGCCTCCGTGATAATTGATGGCCTGCCGGTGTAGGTCTTATGTAGGTGAGCAAGCTCTAGCTGAAAGGCCGGATCTGATTTGGCAGCCTGATAGGTAGAATCCAGTTCGTCTAGTGCGGCGATAAGCGACTCCGGCACGAAGCGTCCGCCAAACTCGCCAAAGTATGGACCAACTTGATTTGCCAGTTTCTCTGCCATTGGAAAAGTCTAAGCCTTTGGAATTTGGGTGAATGACTGTATTAACGAATGGGCGTCTCCCGTGACCAAAGCTTCCCCAACCAGAACGCAATCAGCACCCGATTGGGCGTAGTCGCTTACGTCCTTGACTCCGCGAACAGCGGACTCTGCAACCTTCACTGCGTTTCTTGGTAGCCGGTCGACCAGCTGCTCAAAAAGGCCCCTATCGGTTTCAAATGTCTCTAGATCGCGGGCATTTATGCCGACCAATTTCGCTTCAATTGAAGCGGCCAGTTCAACCTCTGCCAGGTTATGGGTTTCAATGAATGCCACCATGCCAAGGGATTCCACGAACCCCTTGAGCCTCAAGAGAACCTTTGGTTCCAGCCCAGCTGCAATTAAAAGAACGATATCAGCACCATGAGCTCTTGCCTCGAGAACCTGGTATTCATTTGCGATGAAGTCTTTTCTGAGGAGTGGAACGCTAACGCGTTCACGAACGGCATCGAAATCTTCGAGGGACCCAAGGAAAGAACGCTGTTCCGTCAAAACACTTATTGCTCCCGCACCAGCGCCCTCGTAGGTTTGCGCAAGTCCAGCTGGATCTGCGATGGTGGCGAGTGTCCCCTTTGATGGGCTAGCTCTCTTGATTTCTGCAATAACCGAGACGGTGCTACCCGAACGTAAGATTGTCAGCGCGTCTAACGCGCTTGACCGAGCCAACGCTATTTTCTCTAGCTGGGCTAGTGGAATTGATTCTGATCGTCTAGCTGCATCCTCGAGGGAGCCTGCGTATAAAGATTCAAGCAATTATTTTTTTGACTTAGATCCGCCGACGCCGTAGCCGGCCTTCTTGAGATAGAGCCCAGCCACTAGACCGAACGCGGCTAGCCCTACAGATGCAAAGACAACCGGCGGGTAATCAAACCAGAAAAACAGTGTTCCAATTGCAAACGCAAGGATAATTATTGAAACTGTCACCCACGCTGCAACTGAATCGCCGTGGCCGTGATCGGTTTTACTTTCAGACATGTTTATCTCCTCTTGTTTCCAAGTTTATCAGCGAGAGCTAGCGCTGGTTCTCCCATAGGTCATCAGAGTCTTCCAAAATTTCGGCACTAACCTGGCTCTTGGGCTGGGGCTTACTGACAAACGCCCTTGCAATAAGAGCCAATATGTTCAATGCCAAAACAGCCACATAGACGTACCAGATGTTGTTATCAAGAGCCAGCTCCACCAGCTGAGCTTGGCTCGATACACCCACAACGCCCGTGGCCTTAGTAATCTCAGCCGCCACGGCATTTTGAAGCGCCATTTGAGATGTTGATACAACCACCACGGCGTGCCAGAGCACAATCGGCACCAGGGCAGCCGAGATAATCCTTCCAACCAGGGACGGTGTGAAAAAAGCAGCTAGCAGGGCGGATCCTTGAAGCAATAACAGCGCGCTGATTATTGGAAAAACCAGGAAACCGGTGACCTGAATCTGTTGACCGCCCGAGGCTGGTGAGAGAGTTAGATCAACCCAGCTAAAGCCTGCCAAAACGGTCAAAATCAAGATGCTCGAAAGCCAAGCGAGAGAAGCCTTTCTTAGATTCATCCTCTAAACCTCTTCATGTTGTTGGCAGCATGGACAGCCCGCAGTGGAGCCGAGGCCTTGCTTAGTGTTTCTTGATTCTCTGATTCCGGATCGCTGTCCAATACAATTCCAGCTCCAGCTTGAACAAAAGCCCTACCGTCTCTTAGTACAGCGGTGCGAATAGCAATAGCCAGATCGGCGTTTCCTGCAAAATCAAAATACCCAACGACCCCACCAAAAAGACCACGGCTAACAGGTTCAAGATGCTCGATAATTTCGAGCGCCCGGGGTTTTGGTGCTCCCGACAGAGTTCCCGCTGGGAATGTCGCCTTCACTACTTCAACGGCGGATTGGCCCTTCCTGATACTGCCCTCAACCGTTGATACCAAATGCATTATGTGGCTGTAGCGCTCGATAGTCATAAATTCAGTCACGCTCACCGAACTCGGTTCACATACCTTCAAAAGATCGTTACGTGCCAAGTCAACAAGCATCAAGTGCTCTGCCTTTTCCTTCTCATCTGCCGCCAGCTCCTCAGCTAGCGCGGCATCTGATTCCGTGTTGGCTCCCCTGGGCCTGGAACCAGCGATCGGGTGTAATACGGCTTTGCCCGAGTTCACGCGAACCAGAGCCTCGGGCGATGAGCCCACGACAGCGAAACTTCCCTCTTCATCAAAGAAGTTGAGTAGATACATGTAGGGGCTCGGGTTTAGTGCGCGCAGCATTCGATAAACATCCAAAGCTGACGCACGGTTCTCCATGTCAAATCTTTGAGAAACCACTACCTGAAAAACATCGCCGGCGACCACGTGCTGCTTGGCGGTATTAATGATTTCCACGAAATCGGAATCGCTGGTCCGCCTCTCAAACGCCGGCTCGGTAGTTAGATCTACTTCAGCAAGAAATGGTTGGCTGGCTCCCAGTAGTCCAAACTTCATTTGTTCGATGCGCGCTCTTGCATCTCGGTACTGATCTTCCAGATCTTGACCTTCGTCGAGATAGATATTTGACACCAGCTTTAGCGATGAATCCAGATGATCAAGCACGACCATGTCCTGAATAACCGCCATTGCGAGATCTGGCATGGGAAACTCTTTGGTCTTTGGCGACCCAAGGTTTTCAATCTGATGAATACTGTCCCAGCCCATCAAGCCCACCATTCCCGAAACAAGCGGTGGCAACTGCTCGACCGGGGCTGCACGCCAATTGGACTGCAAAAGCTCGAGAGCCTCAAACCCAGAAAGCCTGTCCAGCGTGACGCCCCCGATACCCTTCAATGCATCTCCCGTTGGGGAAATCCACTTGAGACTTGAGCTGCTGCCTGAGACGAGAAAACCAAAATTCTCAACGCCAATAAAGCTGTACCTTGACCAAACCCCCTGTTCGGCAGATTCCAGAAGGAAGCTTCCGGGCTTGGAAGATGCAAGCTTTTCAAATATTGACAACGGTGTCTCAGTTCCAGAAAAGACCGATTCAACTATCGGTATTACCTGATAAGACTTTGCAAACTCTCTGGCCTCCAGCAGGCTAATCATGAAAGCTCCAGCGGCTCAAAGTTGTCAAAACAGCTCCGCTCACCTGTATGGCAAGCCCCTCCGGCTTCGCGAACCACTGCAAGCAGAGTATCGCCGTCACAATCGGCATGCAGGCTTACAAGGTGTTGAATATTGCCAGAGGTTGCTCCCTTGTGCCAGATCTCGGACCGGGAACGTGAATAAAAATGTGTCTGCCCGGTCTCAAGCGTCATTACGACACTTTCCTTTGACATATAGGCAACCA
>NZ_JBASXC010000051.1:0-16670 GCF_049276775.1 Rhodoluna sp. | reverse complement strand
GCCTCTTTGGCAATCTCGATCTTTGCGCTATTTCTTGCAACCTCAACCACCTGTTGCATGGTTAGTCCGCTCGAACCTAGTGTGATCATTTCTTGCTTCCGTTCTGGTTTTGATAAATCGTTTGTCCGTTTTTTATTACTCGCGATACCTGATCAACACCCGGCCTGTAGCCTAAGTGTCTGAAGCTCGGGGCGCTTAGCAAGACAAGATCTGCACTCATGCCTACAGATACTCCCCCAACATCTTTTCTTCTAAGTGCCTTGGCGCCTCCCATGGTTGCCGACCACACTGCTTGCGCCGGGCTAAAGCCCATGTCCCTGATCGACACCGCGATACAAAACGGCATTGAAGTAGTAAAGCTCGAGCCTGGGTTGCAGTCAGTTGCCAGGGCAACTGTGACACCGGCATCGAAGAGTTTTTTTGCATCGGGGTAGGTAGCCCTGGTTGAAAACTCAGCTCCGGGTAGCAATGTTGCCACCGTGTTGGAGCCCGCAAGGGCTTCGATGTCTTTATCCGACAAGTGCGTACAGTGATCAGCCGATGCGCAATCAAGTTCCACAGCCAACTGAACGCCGCCACCGAGAGCTAGCTGGTTGGCGTGAATGCGGGGCGCTAAGCCCTTGGCAATTCCGGACTGCAGAATTTCTCTTGACTGGTCAACATCAAAAGCTCCTACGTCACAAAAGACATCAATCCACTTCGAATGCGGCAGGGCAGCATCCAACATTTCTCGGGTGACTAATGCCACGTACTCGTCAGCTTTACCGGCATGGTCAGCGGGAACAACGTGTGCTCCGAGAAATGTTGTTTCCGGGGTGTGCTTAGCCGCGATTGCGAGTGAGCGTGCTTCGTCCTTCACAGAAAGTCCGTAACCGGATTTTGATTCAAAGGTTGTGATTCCGAAACGAATCATTTCACTCTGGAGTGACAAAAAGTTGTTCTCGAGCTCTTGGTCTGTTGCGGCTCTTGTTTTTTCAACAGTTGATTTGATTCCGCCGGCCGAATACTTTTCGCCGTTCATGCGAGCTTCGAATTCTTTTGAGCGGTCTCCTGCGAAAAGTAAATGTGCGTGCGAATCAACAAAGCCAGGTATGACGCCCATTCCTTGGGCGTCAATCGACTCATCTGTTGCTTGAACATCTTTTGCGTTTCCAACCCAGGAAATCTTGCCGTTGTCAATTACAACCGCAGCGTTTTCTATTTCTCCGAGTAGGCCGGTGCCAACTTGTGGATCATTGGTGACCAGTGATCCGATGTTGGTTATTGCAAGAGACATGAAATTTATTCGGTGTCGAGCATAGGCACGTGTACGTGCTTAGATCTTGCGACGCCTTCTGCTTCCTTGTATCCGGCATCCACGTGACGAATCACTCCCATGCCGGGGTCATTGGTTAGAACCCTGTTTAGTTTCTCTGCGGCAAGGTCTGTTCCATCGGCCACCGAAACTTGACCGGCGTGAATTGATCTTCCGATACCAACACCGCCACCGTGGTGAATCGAAACCCAGGACGCACCGCTTGCGATGTTGATCATTGCGTTTAGTAGGGGCCAATCCGCGATGGCGTCAGAGCCATCGAGCATTGCTTCTGACTCTCTATAAGGTGAGGCAACCGAACCACAATCCAGGTGGTCTCGTCCGATAACGATCGGTGCCGAGACCTCTCCCTTTTTGACTAGATCGTTAAACACAGCTCCGGCCTTATCTCTTTCGCCGTAGCCAAGCCAGCAGATTCTTGCAGGAAGACCCTGGAACTCAACCCTCTCGCCCGCCATCTTGATCCAGCGGTGCAGGTGCTCGTTTTCTGGGAACAGTTCAAGAATCGCCTGGTCTGTTCTATAGATGTCTTTCTTGTCCCCTGAGAGAGCGACCCATCTAAACGGTCCCTTTCCTTCACAGAACAAGGGTCTGATGTATGCGGGGATAAAGCCCGGGAACTTGAAGGAGTCTTTATAGCCGCCCTTGCGGGCCTCATCACGAATTGAGTTGCCGTAGTCGAAGACTTCGGCGCCCTTATTCATAAAGCCCACCATCGCCTCAACCTGCTTGGCCATGGCGGCTTCGGCTCGATCGGTGAAGTCCTTAGGGTCGGCCTCGGCCATTTCCCTAGCATCCTCAACAGAGACGCCCTCGGGGATGTAATAGAGCGGATCGTGCGCAGAGGTTTGGTCGGTCACGATATCAATCGGAACATCGCGCTTTAGAAGCTCAGCAAATATGGTTGCGGCATTGCCTGCAAGTCCAACAGAGATTGCTTTTTTGGCAGCCTTGTATTTCAGAACGCGGTCGATGGCGTCGTCCAAGTTATCGGCTAGTTCGTCGAGGTAGCGATCTTGGATTCGTCTTCTGAGTCTTGTTTCATCAACATCGATGATCAGGCAGGTTCCCTCGTTCATGGTTACAGCTAGCGGCTGAGCGCCACCCATTCCACCGCAACCACCGGTCAGGGTAAGAGTTCCAGCCAGTGTTCCACCAAATCTCTTTGCAGCTACCGCTGCAAAGGTTTCGTAGGTTCCCTGAAGGATTCCCTGGGTTCCGATATAGATCCAGGACCCTGCGGTCATCTGCCCATACATCGTCAAACCTAGTTGCTCGAGGCGTCTAAATTCTGGCCAGTTCGCCCAGTCACCAACCAGATTCGAGTTGGCAAGAATTACCCTCGGTGCCCATTCGTGGGTGCGGAAAACACCAACCGGTTTTCCAGACTGGACCAGCATGGTCTCGTCGTTTTCTAGATTTGTGAGGGTCTTGACCATCGCATCAAAGCTTGCCCAGTTGCGAGCGGCTTTGCCGCTACCGCCATAAACAATAAGTTCTTCGGGGTGCTCGGCAACTGCCGGATCTAAGTTGTTGTGCAACATGCGAATTGCCGCTTCTTGACCCCAGCCTTTGGCTGTTAGGGTCGAACCGGTAGCGGCGTGAAGATCCCCGCGAGTAAATATAGTCATGTTGTTTCTCCATCAACGTCGATGTTTCTTTACCTCTCCTAACAGGGTAATCTCAAATCCGTTAGACGTTTTGCACTAACTAGATGGGGTGAATCTTGGGCGAAGACGCTCTCTGGCCTAGGGCTTCTGCTTGGCTAAGCCCCGCCAGATCTGGGCACAATGACCTTGGCCTTTTCGGGGTTTTAGCCTGCGAGACTTCCATTTCCGCCACCGGCGCCAACCACACCCCAGCCGAAATAAGGGTTGCCCTGTCAAGGTATTCAACCTGGAGCTGGAGCCAAAGTAAAGACCTAAGAGATCTTTCCTTCGCCGACTTTGGTGATTCGGAATCGCCCGACTCCGAAGACGGCGAAGCAAGGACTATGGATCTTGCCAAAGAAGTTTCTTCTAATTCAAAACTTTCAATTGCCTTAGGTGGCGATAACTCAATCACCTTTGCTGTGATGCGAGGGGTGTTCGGTGATGACCTTGCTACCGCAGGGCTGATCACCTTTGACGCCCATCACGACCTTCGGGATGGAGTTTCCAACGGTTCCCCGGTTAGACGTCTTATTGAAGCGGGGCTCCCGGGTTCAAGCGTTGTGCAAATTGGAATCAATGATTTTTCTAACTCGCCGCAGTATGCGGCCCGTGCCAAGGATCTAGGTATTCACGTCATTTCGCGAGCAAGCCTTAGAAACAGAAGCGCGGAGTCCGTCATGGACGAAGCGCTCTCAATTCTTGGAAACAAGAAACTCCATGTCGATATCGACATGGATGTTTGCGACAGAAGTGTTGTTCCAGCTTGTCCAGCAGCTGCCCCGGGTGGAATTTCAGCCGACGAACTCCGCCAGTTTGCTTTTCTGGTTGGAAAATCTATACAGGTGGTTTCAGCAGACATCGCTGAGATTGACGCTCTCGCCGATAGCGCCGACGGTCGAACTGTTCGACTTGGTGCGTTGACGGTTCTAGAGCTTGCGAATGGTTTTGCTGCGCGAAAGTGAAGAACTACTAATCTTCCTGATTGAAGAAAACTACCTTCTCTTCTGTGAAGTGATAGGGGGCGTCCGGCCCTAACTCTCTTCCCATTCCAGATTGCTTCATGCCTCCGAATGGAGTGTGGTAGCGAAGCGAAGAGTGTGAATTCACCGATAGGTTTCCGCTCTGAATGCCCCTTGACACGCGGATTCCACGAGCCAAGTCTTTTGTCCAAATAGACCCGGAGAGCCCATACTCGGTGGCGTTGGCAATTGAGATTGCCTCGGCTTCGTCCTTGAAGCGATAGACGGTCACAACCGGGCCAAAGATCTCTTCGCTCATGCACCGGTCTTGGAGCGATTTCGCTACCACAACGGTTGGCGCAAAGAAGAATCCTTTGCCGGTTGGGGCAGTCCCACGGAAAGCAACTTCCGCACCCTCGAGATAAGAGGTGACAGTGTCTAGATGCTTTTTGCTAACAAGAGGGCCGACCTCGGTGCCCGTAAGAGACGGATCTCCAACTTTGACACCAGCAACCGCGGGCTCAAGCTCAGCCATGAACTTATCAAACACCGTGTCTTGAACAAGAATTCTCGATCTCGCGCAGCAGTCTTGGCCAGCATTTTCAAACACGGCGTAAGGAGCAGCCTTGGCCGCCTTAGCGATGTCGGCGTCATCGAAAATCACGTTGGCGCTCTTGCCACCAAGTTCCAAAGTTATGCGCTTTATCTGATCAGCGGCAGTTCTCATGATGGACTTACCAACAGCAGTGGACCCGGTAAAAACAATCTTCCCTACTTTTTCGTTCGTCACCAAGCGGTTACCCGCCACCTGCCCCTGGCCAGTAACGATCTGAAATAGGTGCTCCGGCAATCCCGCCTCAAGTCCAAGTTCTGCCATCCGAAGTGAGGTAAGTGGGGTCCACTCCGCAGGTTTCAGAACGACTGCGTTACCAGCTGCAAGAGCTGGTGCAAATCCCCAGCCAGCAATTGGCATTGGGTAGTTCCAAGGAGTGATCATTCCAACCACTCCAATGGGTTCGTGGAATGTCATAGCGATTCCACCGGCAACTGGAATTTGCTTTCCCATCAAGCGTTCTGGGGCACCAGCGTAGTAATCCAGAACATCTCGGACGTTTCCAGCCTCATAGCGTGCCTGGTCAATTGGGTGACCTGAGTTTCTAACCTCCAGCTGAGCAAGAGTTTCGATGTCCTCATCGACCCGACGGGCGAATCTCCGAAGGAGCATTGCCCGGTCACCCGGGGAAAGCGCTGCCCACTTGAGTTGTGCTTTTTGAGCCCGGTCGATTGCCTCGTCGGCTTGAGCTTCGGAGAAATGTTCGATGGTCTCCATCGACTCTTCGGTGGTTGGGTTTATCAGGGTATAGCTCATGGGTTGGCTTTCTAAGAGATGGTGCTTTTAATAAAGGCTTGGAAAATCCTCAGGTCATCAAGGTCTTGTTCGGGATGCCACTGTACCGCTACGCCAAATTCGTTACCTGCAAATTCCAGTGCCTCAACCACACCGTCCTCGCTGACGGCGGTCACAACTAATCCGTCTCCGAGTTGATCAACTGCTTGGTGGTGATACATCATTGCGTTGGAAACTTCTTCGCCGACAATTCCTGCAAGCTTGGAATCTTTCGATACTTTTACTGCGACCGGATTAAATACGCCTTTAGAAATCTGATATTTTTCTGTGCCAACAACGTCCGGTAGGTGCTGAATTAGAGAGCCTCCCCTGGCGACGTTCAGTAGCTGCGCCCCTCGGCAGATCCCGAGAAACGGAAGATTGATGTTGATTGCGGACTCCAAGAGACTAATTTCTGTCTGGTCTCTGAGTGTGTCGGGCTCGTCGGTAAGTGGTTCAGGGCGTTGCCCATACCTCGATGGATCAACGTCTCTTCCGCCGGTAATGATAAGCCCATCCAGACCGTCCAAGATGGTCTTTGCACTTTTGCTATCTAGTTTCTGCGGTGGAACTAAAACTGCAACTCCGCCCGAGAGCTCTACGGCGTCTATATAGAAACTTGGTATGAAAGCCATCTCGGTATCCCAGATACCCGACTGCGCCTGTTGGCGATAGGTGGTGAGTCCGATTCTGGGCTTTGACAACTACTTGCTTTCGCTGATTAGAAGTTTCGCGCGGTGAACCGCACGGACTAGTTCGGGTTGTCTAAGCCCGAGGGATTGGCTTACGTCAGAGTAGGTTCGCTTGTCAACCAGGATTGCGTGTGCGGCGGTGGAGATTTCGGCAGGGAGTTTGGCAATGGCGGATGCAAGTTCGTCTGGTGTCAGTGATGCAACCAGTTTTTCGTTCGCCGTTTCCTCAAAGGTGACGTCTATATCAAAATCTGGTTCCATTGTTTTCTTTTCTTGTCTTGAAAGATAACTGACGACCAGGGAATGCCGGATTTCCCCGGTCGTCAGTTATTTACTTCGTTTTAGGAAGCGAAGTCCTTAACAAGGGCTCCGTTCTTGTCTTTCTTTACTGAGGCAACTACATAACCAATCACCATTGCGATGAATGGAAGTAGCACTAGGAACCAACCGAGGCCACTCAAAGCCCAGGCTGATTCTGGTAGTGATGGGTCGACTCCATCAGCTACGGTTCCAGCCAGAAGGTTGAAGCGGGACATTAGTAGGTACAGACCCGAAAGCAATAGGACAATTGCTAGTCCCGGTGCAATCTTCGAGTTCCAAACTGTTCCGCCGCCATTCTTCTGGAAGTAGGCGATAACGGCAATCGATACCAAAACCTCAACCGCAACAACTGCGATAACGGCAATACCGCTCATCCAGCTAAATAGGTTAAGGAATGGGTCCAGGCCGGCAATCGCAAAGATCACAATTACCGCTCCGGCAATCACAGAAGTCAATAGCGAACCGTTCTGTGGAGCACCCGCCGCATTAGTCTGGCCAAGGGCAGCTGGCATAACTCCGCCACGTCCCATAGCGAAGAAGTAGCGAGCAGCTGCGTTCTGGAAAGCCAAGAGGCCTGCAAAGAGGCTAGTGAGCACAAGGATGGCCATAATCAGAACAAGCTCTGGTGACACGAACTCGGCCGCCAAGCTGAACAAAACCGCGGCTGGGTCGTCTAGACCGGTGGAGCGCTCAATGACTTGGTCGAAGATCTGGCTTGCCCCCATACCTGTTACCATCGCAAAAGAAACCACAGCGAACAATGTGCTTATGATTCCAATTGCCCAATAGGTAGCTAGTGGAACATCTCTCTTTGGATTCTTTGACTCTTCACCGTAAATTGCTGTCGCCTCAAAGCCGATAAAGGATGCGAAAGCAAAAGCAAGTGCGATTCCTGCAGTTCCAGCAAATCCACCAGCAAATACCAGAGTTGGGTCAAACGACGCACCGAAGTTCAAACCCTCGGGGCCGCCGTCAATCAAAATAGCGATTCCAACCACAATAAGAGACAAGAGCTCAAGAGTTAGCAACACACCAAGGACCTTTGCACCGACGTCAACACTAAGAAGCGATAGTCCGGTAACAATTGCCCAGGCAATCAGAGCCCACGCCCACCAAACCAAGTCGACTCCGAAGCTTGACATGGTCAACTGGATAACCAGCCCAAAGAAACCGTAAATTGCAAGTTGGATGGTCACATAACCGATGATTGACGCATACGCGGATCCAACTCCCGCGTTAGGCCCCAGTCCCTTACCGACGTAAGCGAAGAACGCTCCGGCGTTAGTGACTTTATGGCTCATCGCTGCATAACCAACCGAGAAAACCAAGAGGGTTAGACCAACTGCTAGGTAAGCACCCGGAGTTGCGGCGCCGTTTCCCAAAAGCATTGCGACTGGAACTGCTCCAGTCATTCCAATTAGAGGAGCACTTGCCGCAACGACAAAAAATACAATGCCGGCAACACCTAGGCTCCCTTTCTTGAGAGATTTATTCGAATCATTAGCCATGAAAAATGGCTCCCTTCTCCATTGAACGGATATCGTTCGTATCGAAACGATATGACTAATCTGGCCTGTTTTATCGTCGAGGTCAAGTACACAAGTGCTGGTTTATCCAAAAACCTCGAATATTTCACTTTGGGGCTCGTTTGCTTCCAAATGAGTTAGTACGCTATAAGGCATGACTGAACTAAAAGGATTTCTAGCCCCCAAGACCCCTTCGGGCAAAAGCGCGATTATCCCAGAGATGCCTTGGTTGTACTCGGGGACACTGCTCACTGTGGAGTATTTGACCGACGAGAAGAACGTCAAAGCCCTTCTTCCGGAAGGCGTTGAGCTAGCGGATGAGGAACCGGGCGCGGTTGCAATCATCTGGGCTGACTGGCAGTCTTGCTCAACTTCAAAGGCTGAGCTCCTGGATCCAGTTCGGTCACAGTACCTTGAGACTTTCGTGGTTATACGATGCAAATACCAGGATGTCACCTACTCCCGTTGTGTTGCCATCTGGGTCACTAAGGACTTTGCCATAGCAAGAGGCTGGTTCCAGGGTTACCCTAAGAAGCTTGGAAGCATCGCAGTCACAAGAATTTTTAATAACGGGCAGGCAACACCGAAGTTTGAGGCAGGTGCAAAACTTGGCGCAAGTGTTTCCGCCTACGATCACAGACTGGCTTCTGCAATTGTGACTTTGCAACAGCCATCAGACTCAAATGGTTTTGTGAATGGTCACAAGATGCTTCACAGCCGCTGGATGCCATCAATCACAGCTGGCAAAGGAAACTCCCTCGACCAGCTGGTTGCACTTGGTGCAACCGATGCCGACATCGGCATTACCTGGAGTGGTGACGCTGAGTTGGTGCTTGGGGATTCTGAGTGGGACGAGCTTGGTTCGATTCTTCCGGTAAAACAAATTCTCGGTGGTTACTACCGTGAACTCGGTGTCACATTTGCAGGTGGCCAACTGGTTCACGACCAGTCAAACCCAGCCGTCTAAAAATCCGACATATATTCTTTGACTTCCCAGTCTGTAGTCTCCTTGGTAAGTGGATCAGGCACCGACTCGTTATAACGCTTCACTTCATCGCGCTTGAGAATATCAAAGACGTCAACAATTGGTCCCTCAAGTAATTCGCGAAGCACGGTGTCTTCCTTAAGTGCATCGAGCGCTTCCTCGAGACTCATCGGAAGTACTGGGGCCGACTCGTTCTCGTAAGCGAGCCCAACTACCGGTTCGGGAGCTTTTAGCTTTTGCTGGATGCCGTCTAGGCCAGCAGCAAGAATTGCGGCAATCATCAAGTAAGGGTTTGCTGCACCATCGCCCAGTCTGACTTCGAGCCTGGTACCGGAACCGCGCTCTGGTGGGATTCGGACCATGGCGGAGCGATTATCCAATCCCCAGTTGGCTCGGTACGGCGCAAGCGTGTCAGGTCCTAAACGCTTGAAGGCATTAATGGTTGGGTTACAAAATGCCGTTAGAGCAGCGGCATGCTTTAAGATTCCAGCAATTATGTTGTCCGCTACTTCGCTAAACCCCGATCCGCCATCGTGCATGATGTTGTTTCCATTCGAGTCCTCAACAGAGAAGTGAAGGTGGAAACCGCTTCCGCCTTCGTCACTCCAAGGCTTACCGCAGAAAGTTGCGTGCTGGCCTGCTCGGGCAACTACTTCCTTTACCGCTGTTTTGAAAAAGAGTGTGCGGTCCGCTGCATCCAAAGCTGGCCCGTGCCAGAAGTTGATTTCGTACTGAGATGGTGAGAATTCGTGGTTTCCGGCAAAGACTCCGATGTTCATCTGATCGACCATGCGAAGTAGATTCAGGAAGGTTCCCTTGGGGTCAACAACGGACCCGGAAGTGTATACCTGCCCCTTGTGCTCAATGGCTCTGCGGTAGTTACCATCTTGGTCTTGCTCTGCGATGTAGAACTCGAGTTCTGGTCCAACCACCGGGTGTAACCCCAGTGCTTCATATTCTTTGATTACAGCCTCTAGAACTGTTCTCGGCGACAGCAGGTTCTTGGATCCATCAGGATTATTTGCTCCGGCAACTGCGTAGGCCACTCCCGTTTCCCAGGGAAGAGGGCGCCAAGACTCTGGAACTACCTGCGAAATAAAATCTTCCAGTCCATCCGAAACCAGCGAATTGCCGTCCAAAACATCGCCACCGGTAGTTGTCACCCAGACGCCCTGACAAAAGGCGGGTCCCCCGTGGGAAACCCGGTCGAGCTGGGATACCAGCATGTCCTTGGCTCTAATAACCCCGAGAATGTCGAGGTAGATGACTCGAAGGACGTCTATTCCTTCCTTCTTTAGTTCTTTCTGAAGGGACTCTAGGTTGGAACTCATCTGCAACTCCTTTGTGGCAAATAGATTTACAAAGTTAATCGTTTGGTATCTAATGAGATACTAAAGCCAATCCATTGGCGATGTAACTGACTTTCAGAAAATTCTTAGATATTGGAGCAGAGAAAATGAAGGCGCTTTTTATTCAGCACGATCACATCAGCCCAGTTGGGCCAGTTGGGAAAAGACTTGCCGAACATGGCTTCGAAATTGAGGCCCAGATTGTTGTGCCCGAGGAGCAATTCGAAAACCCCAATGTCCCGTTTGAGTTTCCTGATATTTCTAACTATGACTTGATTGTTCCACTCGGTGCCCCCTGGGGTGCTTGGGATGACGCGTGCATTGGGAACTGGTTAGCTCCAGAGCTCGAGTGGATAAAGAACGCAGTTCTCTCCGATAAGCCTGTTCTTGGTATCTGCTTCGGGGGTCAACTTATTGCTAGGGCCCTTGGCGGTTCGGTTGGAAGATCACCAAAGCCGGAAATCGGCTGGACATACATCCATTCCGACGAGCCCGAGCTAGTATCCAACGGTCCATGGTTTCAGTTTCACTACGATCGCTGGAGCCTCCCTGATGGAATGGGTATTCGCGAGATAGCACGTAACCCAGTTTCTTCACAGGCTTACGTAGTGAATAAAACTCTAGGTTTACAGTTTCACCCCGAGCTTGACTCGATTGCCCTAAAGGGTTGGTTGGAATGGGGTGGCAACGACGAAGTTGCCAAGGACGGTCAAGACCCTACTGTGATGATGAACCAAACTATTGCCGAAGACAAAGCTGCTGAGAAAAGAACCTTTGACTTGGTGGATAACTACCTAAGAAATGTTGCAGGGCTTATCTAACTAACGAAGGTGAACCCTCACTGGCATACGCTTTATGCCGTGAACGAAATTTGACCTCAGGTAGTCAATCGGTCCGGTTGCCTCCATGCGATCAATCCGGTTAATCAAATCTTCGAACATAACTCGCATTTCAATTCGAGCCAGAGCATTTCCCAAACACATGTGAGGACCCCCTCGACCAAAAGTCATGTGCTCGTTTGGGTTTCTTGTGACGTCAAACTTATTTGGCTCTGCGAATACTGTTTCGTCTCGGTTACCGGATGCGAACCAAGTAACGACTTTCTGCCCCTCTTTGATTAGCTCACCGTTGAAATCAACATCTTTGGTTGCGGTTCTACGGAAGTGATAGACGGGTGAGGCGAATCTTAGAAACTCTTCAACTGCCCAGGGAATTAGATCGGGGTTTTCCTGAAGGAGGGCTAGTTGATCTGGGTTATTCATCAGGTTGTTCATTGTGTGAGAAATTGTGTGCCGCGTTGTTTCGTTACCGGCAACAACTAAAAGAAGAAAGTTTGTATTAAAGTCACGCTCGGTCAAGGGCTCACCGTCGGATGGAACACCGTCAGCCAAAACTGAAACAAGGTCTTTGCGACCCTTGCTTCTTCGCTCGTTAGCGAGACCTTGTCCGTACTCAAATACTTCAAGTGCGGCGGGAGACCTAAAAGGCACCAGGCGATACTTCTCAGACTCTGGGTCTTCGATTAGGACATCGGCGTGCTCCGGATCGGTGTTTCCAATCATGCGGTTACCCCAGTCGATTAACTGACCAGTGTCTGAATCGGGCACATCTAGAATTTTGGCCAACACACGTATTGGAAAATCTGCGCTGACGTCCTCTACAAAGTCAAACTCACCTTTGGCAAAGGCGTTATCCAAAGTGGTGGCGGTTAATCCTCGAAGAAAAGTTTCATACTTTGAAACAGCTTGTGGAGTAAATTCCCCTTGTAGCATTCGACGCATCGCACGGTGTCTAAGTCCGTCAGTTTCGAGAAGCGACCTTCTAGCCTCTTCTTGTTCCTTGTCTACTTCCTCAAGGTTTGTAAATCTCTCGGAGGTAAAGGTCGCTGGGTCGCGAAGCACTCGAACTACATCCTGGTATTTCATAACTGACCAGAAGCCGTTGTTGGGTTCTTGCTCTTCCGAGAAGTGTGGCTTTCCAGTTGCCCGAATCTTGGCAAATTCCTCCCAAGGAGCTCCTTTAGCAAACAGGTCTAAGTCGGCAAAGTTTGTGCTCATCTTCGAGGCACCTCTCAATGAAAATTGTTCGGACACTAACAATCTATACATTACCCAGACTTTGGCAACACGTTTTTATTCAAACGGGTCCGATTGGTGGCGAGATGGGTTATTCTCGCCTAAAGGTTGAAATAAGAAAAAGGTTGCTATGTCTGGGTCTCATACGCTGAATGAAACTGAGCGCCAGGTGGCCACGAAGCTCTCGGGCATGACTTTAGATTTTGATTCAATGGCCGCGGTGAGCAACGTTTTCAGGGCTGCCAACGCCACTAGAAACTTCTTGGAGCGCACAGTGTTAGCCCCAAGCGGACTCAGCTGGACTGCATTTGTGGTGCTCTGGGTTTCCTGGATCTGGGAGCCAATCGAGACTCGAACCATTGCCGAGGAGGGCGGATTCTCTAAGGCGACACTGACTGGGGTCTTGCAGACCCTTGAATCTAGAGGCCTTATCAAGCGAAACCGCAGCTTAAAGGACAGGAGACTTGTTTTGGTGACCATGACCGCCAAAGGGAAAAAACTGATGGTTTCGCTGTTCCCGGAGTTCAACAAACACGAGCAAGAAGTGCTGTCTGGCCTATCTGCGCAACAAAAACGGGACCTGGCAACCGCTCTTCGGCAGATCACCGCCTTCACCGAGGCGCGTAACTAGACAGCCCAATAATCCCAAAGTTTGGGATTTTGCTTGGCTCAGGATTGCCCTAGTCTATTGTTAGTATCCAAACGACTTGCAAAGGAGCAGCCTTGGCCACCACCGTCGAGCTAGCCGGTCTGAGCGTTGACACCCGTCACTTCATCGGCGGCCAGAGAGTTGCCTCTGCCGAAACCTTTGACAACTTCTCCCCCATCGATGGTGTCCTACTTGCCAAGATCTCGCGCGGTGGGGAAAAGGAAGTTGACCAAGCGGTTCAAGCTGCAAGAAAAGCATTCCCCGAGTGGGCGGGCATGGGTCCAAAGTTGCGAGGCGAAAAACTTCACGCTCTTGCCGACTTGATTGAGGCAAATCTCGAAGCGCTGGCAAATCTCGAAACTCTCGATAACGGCTCTTTGTTGCGCTCTCACATTCGCGGCGTTATGCCCAGGGTTGCTCTAAACCTCAGATTCTTCGCCGATTGGGCAATCAATGATCTTCACCACGAGGTTTGGGAGACCAGAGGTCACACCAATAACATCTCCTGGGACCCATCCGGTGTCGCTGCGCTCATCACACCTTGGAACGCGCCTTTGATGTTAGCCACCTGGAAGATCGGTCCTTCGCTCGCTGCTGGAGACACGGTGGTATTAAAGCCAGCGGAGTGGACACCGCTTAGCGCTTCATTCTTTGCGGATCTAACTTTGCAGGCTGGTATCCCAGCGGGGGTATTCAATGTGGTGCAAGGCTTCGGAGCAGAGGCTGGCCACGCACTTGTTTCCCACCCTGGCATCTCACGTATCTCGTTCACCGGCTCGGTGCCAACTGCCAAAAAGATTGCTCACGCCGCAGCCGATAACCTGACACCGGTTTCATTTGAACTTGGTGGCAAATCGCCAACCATAGTCCTTGAGGATGCCGACTTGGACCTGGCGGCCGAACTTGCCGTCGAGCAATACGACAACGCCGGTCAGGTTTGCCTATCCGGGACCAGACTGTTGGTTCACGAATCGGTTGCTGATGAATTCGCAAAGCGCTTTGCCGAAAGAGCAAGCAAACTAACTCAGGGAGACCCCCGCTCACCGGAGACCGACATCGGTCCTCAGATTCACCCGGTTCACTTTGATCGCATTAAAGGATTTGTGGACCGTGCAAAAGAAAATGGAATGAAGGTACTAATCGGTGGCGGCCCCAACGAAGAGCTTGGCGGATTGTTCTTTAAGCCGACACTAATTTCCAACCCACCGAAAGATTCCGAGATTGTCATGTCTGAGGTCTTTGGTCCGGTACTAACAATGCAGACATTCAAGACCGATGAAGAAGTAATCGAAATTGCCAACGCGACCGAGTTTGGCTTGGCAGCGGTGATTGTTTCCGGTAACAAAGAGCACGCCAAGGCTGTTGCCTCTCAAGTTGTTGCGGGTACTATTTGGGTCAACTGCTTCTTTGTTCGCGACCTGAAGGCTCCTTTTGGTGGCTCCAAGAAGTCGGGCATCGGTCGCGAGGGCGGCAACTGGTCTTTTGATTTCTACGCAGATGTAAAGAACACGGTTATTTCACCAAATGGATGGAAGGAATAGAAATGGGAAGAGTAGTAGGTGCCGCCATCTTGGCTCACGTGCCAACAATCATGTTGCCCGAGCAGGTTAGGTATGACCTAAACGGTGGTAAGGAAATTTCTCTAGTTCCAGGTCTTAAGAGATTCCGCAAGGAGGTCATGGAGACTCTGGACTACGACACAGTTGTCGTGCTAGATAGCCACTGGGCTACCACGGTTGAGTTTGTAATCACCGCTCAGGCAGAACGCTCTGGCCTATTCACCTCAGAGGAACTTCCTCGAGGCATGTCTCAGGTTCCCTACGCATTCAAGGGCGACCCGGAGCTTGCTAATGCGGCTGCAAAATACGATGAGAAAAACGGAACTTGGATCACCCCAATTAGCGATCCACACTTGCCAATTTTCTATGCCACTGTGAACCTTTGGCACTACCTGGGTCGAGGTCTTGATAAGAAGTGGGTTTCTATTTCGGTTTGCCAAACTGCAACCTCAGAAGACTTCCTCCGTGCTGGTCGTGCTCTAGGAGAGGCTATCCGCGACACAGACCGTAAGGTTTTGCTACTCGCATCCGGTGCACTCTCGCACACCTTCTACAAGCTTCGTGATCTTCGTAAGCACGAATCCTCTGACCCTAGCCATATCTACTCAGAAGGTGCTCGCCTTGCAGATCTTGAGCGCATTGAGTGGATGAAGCAGGGCGATCACGCCAGAATCCTTGACACCATGGACGAATTCAAGCTGTTCAAGCCAGAG
Source organism: Rhodoluna sp. (assembly GCF_049276775.1). Classification (GTDB taxonomy): domain Bacteria; phylum Actinomycetota; class Actinomycetes; order Actinomycetales; family Microbacteriaceae; genus Rhodoluna. The sequence goes on along the minus strand of NZ_JBASXC010000051.1, from coordinate 1,488 downwards.
GCCAACTTCAGCCACTGGCTAACTATGGCTGGTGCTACGGGCGAGGGTGACAACACAGCCAAGGGAGTTATGTACTCCGATTACGAGAACTCAATCGGTACCGGTCAGGTTCATGTTTATTTCCCTGAGCCAGCCGGTGGCTTCCCACTTCCGAAAGACATGGTCCTATCGCGTGACTGAGTACAGAAGAATCCTGCTCGAGGGAGCGCCGGTCCAGGTAGTTAGGGTCGGCGACGATCTCGTCGCACCGGATGGAAGAAAGGTGGCCATCAAGGACGCTATTCACCTAGCGCCGAGCGAACCGACCAAGATCTTGGCAGTGCACCTGAATTACCAGTCGCGAACCGATGAGTTCATGACCAAGCTGCCCTCGGCGCCAACTTATTTTCATAAGCCCATCACCGCGCTCAATTCTCACCAGGGACACGTGGTTCGCCCAGATCGTTGCAAGTGGTTGAACTACGAGGGCGAGATTGTGATCATCATCGGCAAAACCTGCAAGAACGTCTCTCCCGAAGAAGCCGGGGATTACATCGCCGGATACTCGGTTGGAAACGACTACGGTCTTCACGATTTCAGAGATACCGATGCCGGCTCCATGCTCCGAGTAAAAGGTGCTGACACATTGGCACCGGTCGGACCAGCGATGGTCACTGACTGGGACTTCCGCAACAAGTACATCCGAACATATGTGAACGGTGAACTCAAGCAGGACGACAACACCGCAAACATGGAGTGGGACATGAACTATCTGGTTGCTGATCTAGCTCGAACCATAACTTTGGTTCCGGGTGACATGATTTTCTCGGGAACTCCCGCAAACTCGAGACCGGTGCAACCGGGGGATGTTGTTGAGGTTGAGGTCGAGGGGCTTGGAAGACTGAGCAACAAGATTGTTCATGGGCCAGCACCGATTCGTTCCGACGTTGGAGCCCAGCCAACCGAGAGCGAGGAAGTTATCTCTACAGCAATGGGTGGCGACTGGGAATTCCGCGGAATCAGAACACCATCAAAGGACCTCTACCCATCAAGAATCGAGGAGAAGTAAATGATCAAGGTCGAAGTGGATATGACCAAATGCCAGCACTACGGTCAGTGTGTATTTGAAGCACCCGATGTATTCAAGCTAAACGATGACGACAAGCTCGAGTATGTGGCAGAGGTGGAGGACAGCGAGCTAGACAACGTGGAAGCCGCGGTCGACATCTGCCCGATGCAGGCAATTCGTATCGTCAAGTAGTGTGACTACATCCGCTGACCCAGTACTAATTGTCGGTGCATCGCTAGCTGGGCTTCGCTCCGCAGAAGCGCTTCGACGCGGTGGATACCTGGGCCCAATCAAAGTTATTGGCAGTGAGCCATACCTTCCCTATAACCGCCCACCGCTCTCTAAAGATATGTTGAGCGGTAGTGGTGAGATAGAAGATCTTTACTTTCCTATCAAAGAAGCTGTTGCTGACGTCGAGTGGATAACAGGAACGACTGCCT
>NZ_JBASXC010000050.1:0-8168 GCF_049276775.1 Rhodoluna sp. | reverse complement strand
CTGCGGCTCGGTGTTACCAACCACCGAGGTAAGGGCGTCTACCGGAGAACCATAGCCACCGAAAAGCTTGAGTCCTTCGGTGCCGGCAAAAACAAAACCCAACCCGAACTTCGCGATGATAAAGCCTGCGATCGAAGCTGAAGCCGATTTGAGCCCTGTAATCCAATTCCCACCTTCCTTCTTATATGCCACAACGAAGGCAAAAATCGCGATGGCTGGAAGCATAAAGATGGCATGCGGTTTTACAAGAGCGGCTACCCCAAGTGCTATTCCTGATAACGACCAAAGGGACCACTTGTCTTGGTCTGCGATCCAGAGCGCGACAAGAACAACTGCAGTCATGGCTGCAAAATACATAATCTCTGGCATGAAATATGAAACGGGAATCGCGATTGGGCTGAGTGCTGTCACTGAGGCCACAAACACAGACCAGCCAAACGGTAGGTACCTAATCGCAATTAGGAATGTGAAGATGATTGCTAGTACAAAAAACACTGAGTTGATGCTCTTTGTGCAGGCATAAAAGTCCGTCCCACACAGGTTGGTGGCACTCATAATCCACGAAAATACGTAGTTTGAGAAGAACTGCTCTGCAAAAGGCAAATGTCTAGCGGCGCTGGTGTAAACGTACTCGTCACCCATGATTGAGGGTAGTACGGTCCAGACCCGACTGATCGACCAAGCCGCAAAAGCAACTGGGAGTAGTAGCCAAAAGTATTCATACCTTGATTTGGTTACCACTCAATTTCCCCCTTGTGCTTGGGTCTGTTTGGAACAGAGGAAACATCGTGGCTAACAAAAGCCAGAAGCAGTTGGAATCCAAGAATTAGCGGAACTACTGAGATCATCACTGTTCCGGTTGTCGCCGCAACCCCGGTTGCCATGGACTGGTTGTACGCCGCAATTCCAAAAATCAACCCAAACCACCACAGAATGAATCCGAGGGGAAGTTCAATAGATGCAGCCGAGACATCTCTTAGGTAGTAGTTATAGAAAAGCCTTTTGTGGAAATTCTTGAAGTGCTTCCAGGGGAACTCCCACAGAGTCTTGATTATGCTCAAGTTGCTCTTTTCGGTTCCATACCGAGCCTGCATCGGAACATCCCAAACAACCGCTCGATAAAGACTCAGGCGGAACAATATATCCGATTCGAAGAAAAATCGCTTGCTAAGCATGTCAAGTGGCAGTGCCTTCAAAACATCTCGGTGGATTGCAGTGAACCCATTGGTTGGATCCGTGATGTTCCAGTACCCGGTTGAAATTTTCGTCAAAAGAGACAACCCTGCGTTGCCAATCAATCTGATGCTGGGCATTTGACTGAGGCCTGTGAGGCTATCTAACCGATCTCCCTTGGTGTAATCGGCTCGCCCGTTCACAATAGGTGCAATCAAGTCTGAGATTTGATTAGGGTCCATCTGCCCGTCACCATCGAGTTTTACGATGATGTCTGCATCGGTAGCTAGAGCCGCCTTGTACCCGGTAATCATCGCACCCCCAACACCCTGGTTTTCCTCGTGGAAAATTACCTGTACACGCTTATCGGAAACTTTCTCTTGCACGAGTTTTCCGGAGCCATCGGGGCAGGCGTCATCAACAACAAAAATGTAAGAAACATCGTCACCAATCTCACCCAGAGTTTCAAGAACGTGAGAGGTCACCTTATAAGAAGGTACGACTACAGCAATAACTGGCTTAGACAAAAAGGCCCCTAACGGTTTTATCTATGCCCATGCTAGAGAACTTCCTTGCTGGCTTGGTCAATGGTCTCTTCCGGACTTGCTGTACTAGGCAGAAAAAATAGCTATGAGAGCTAATTTACTCGAAAACGCCCTAAAGCATCGGTCAAGCAACAAAGCCCAAGGAAATCCTTGGGCCTTAGTTGATGTGTGGAGATGGGGGGAATTGAACCCCCGTCCGATATTTGGATTCTGACTCTTCTACGGGTGTAGCTTCAATACTGTTTTACTCGACTCCGGTCAAAGCTTGAAGCGACCTAACCGACGAGCCCAGCCTGAGTAAAAGTCCCAAGTAGCCCTAAGGCGTAGCTACTCAGCAAGATTTCTAAATGACGCCAGGACCTAAAACGAAATCAGATTTAGGCTGACGGACTTCGAGGCTAGCTTATGCAGCTAGGGCAAAGTCGGTGCTTTTTGATTTGGCACCTATAGTTTGCAGAGGACGTTTACGAGATAACTCTGCATTCTCGACCCGCTTCATTCAGTTTCGGCAAATACCGTCGAAACCGATCATCCCCATGTTTAGTTTTCAAACTACCTTTCGGTAGTCCCCCAGTCTACCAACAGGGGCAGACAATAGGAAGGCCTACCAGTCCTTACCCTTGGTCGACATTGCCCTAGCCGCCTCGCGCTTATCCTGTTGCTCTTTCAAAGCATGGCGCTTGTCGTAGTCTTTTTTACCCTTGGCCAAAGCAATTTCAACCTTCGCTTTGCCGTCTTTGAAGTAAATGGAAATCGGAACCAAGGTAAAACCGGATTCTTTTATTTTTCCAGTGAGCTTATAAATCTCTACTCGGTTCAGTAGAAGCTTCCTGCGACGCCTGGTTGAGTGATTCGTCCAGTTTCCCTGGACATACTCGGGGATGTGAACATTCTCGAGCCAAGCCTCCCCTCGCTCTATGGTGGCATAACCATCCACCAGAGACGCGCGACCGGCCCGCAACGACTTCACTTCGGTTCCAGTTAGGACAATGCCTGCTTCATAGACATCTTCGATGTGATAGTCGTGACGGGCTTTACGATTGGTGGCCACCACTTTCTGGCCACGCTCTCTCGGCACGATCGACTCCTAGATTTTTAGATAGCGACGGATCGCAAGACCCGAGGCCACTGCAGCCAACACCACGCCGGCCGCCATTAATAGCGGAACTACAAGCATGCCATCGCTAAGGCTCACAAAGCTAGTGAAAGGAAGTCTTTCCGCCAAGAACCCTTGAACAAAGAACTGAACTAGGCCCAAAACCGCTCCGGCAGCAAGCAAACTTCCTAGCAAAGCGGCGACTACACCCTCGAGAATAAAAGGTAGTTGGATGGAGAAGTTGCTTGCACCAACCAGCCTCATGATTCCGAGCTCTCGTCTTCTAGAAAATGCTGAGAGGCGAATCGTGGTGGATATCAATAGAACACTAGAAACAAGCATCAAAGCGGCAATAGAAACCGCAGCTAGCGAAGCAATGTTCAGAATGTTGAAGATCTGGTCCAGGTAGCTCCTTTGGTCACGAACTTCCTCAACCCCGGACAGCCCAGTGAAGCTCTCGGTAATTATCTGAGATTGATTCGGGTCAAATAGATTCACCCAGTAGGTTTCGTTTAATTGTTCTGCTCTTACGTACTGAGCAACAGCATTTCCCGCGAACTGCTCTTGAAAGTTTGCAAAAGCCTGATCGTGATCCTCAAAGTAGTACTCCTCAATAAAAGGAGTAAGAGTTGCCGAGTCAAGTCTTTCCTGCACTTGGAGCTTCACATCATCCGAAGCTTCCCCCCTAGGGCAGGTTGCTTCGGGTGAAACATCGGTGCAGAGGTATATGGCAACCTGAGCTCGGTCGTACCAGTAGTTTTTCATCTGGCCGATTTGAAGCTGGAGTAAAGACGCGGTTCCAACAAAAGTGAGAGAAATAAATGTCACCAGAATGATGCTGATGACCATGGCTAGGTTTCTGCGCAGGCCTTGGCCAACCTCAGAAAACATGAATCCAAATCGCATGACTAAGCCCTGGCTCCGTAGCCGCCGGCTATCTGGTCGCGAATGATTTGACCTTGACTTAGCTCAACTACTCGGCGCTGCATTTTGTCAACGATTGATCGATCGTGGGTTGCCATCACGACTGTGGTACCGGCTAAGTTGATTGAATTAATCAGCGCCATGATGCCCTCGCTGGTGGTTGGATCTAGATTTCCAGTTGGCTCATCCGCCAACAAAATTGCTGGCTTGTTTACGATTGCCCGAGCGAGAGCGACTCGTTGCTGCTCTCCACCGGAAAGTTCATTTGGTAGTCGATCAGCTTTTTCAGAAAGACCAACTAGACCCAAAACATCTGGGACCGCCTCTTGAATAAATCCTTGAGACTTGCCAATCACCTCGAGGCTAAATGCCACATTTTGCGCAACGGTCTTGTTTGGCAGCAGCCTAAAGTCCTGAAACACCACTCCAAGCTTCCTCCGGAAGAATGGCACCCGTCTGGCGGGAAGACCAACCAGGTTTTCACCAAGAACGTGAACTGAACCAGAGTTTGGAACATCTTCTCGAAGCATCAGTCGCATAAGGCTCGATTTGCCAGAACCTGAGGCCCCAACCAGAAAAACAAAGTCGCCCTTTTCAATCTCCAGGCTCACCTGGTCAAGGGCGGGTCTTGGGGTACCTCGGTATTTTTTGGTGACGCTTTGAACGCTGATCATTGTGTCTCCAGCCTAAGCGGGAGAGCGCATTCTCCAGCGGATTCCCGCGGCTATAAATCCATCAAGTCCCCCGTCAAAAACCGACTGCGGGTTGTTTTCCTCGTAATCGGTGCGGAGATCTTTCACCATTTGGTAGGGCGCCAGTACGTAGCTTCGCATCTGCTCACCCCAGGACGCTTTTACATCCCCAGCCAGCTGCTTTTTTGTGGCTTCTTCTTCACGTCTTCTAATTTCCAAAAGCCTGGACTGGAGAACACGCATGGCGGCCTGCTTATTCTGAATCTGACTTTTCTCGTTCTGGCAACTTACAACAGTTCCAGTTGGCAGGTGAGTGATTCGAACGGCTGAGTCAGTAGTGTTCACCGACTGACCTCCGGGACCCGAGGAGCGAAACACGTCGACCCTGATGTCTGAGTCAGGAATGTCGATTGCCTCAGTTTGTTCAACCAGCGGGACTATTTCAACCGCAGCAAAAGAGGTTTGGCGCTTGCCGGCTGCATTGAAAGGGCTCATCCTTACCAAGCGGTGAGTTCCCGCTTCCACCGACAGGGTTCCGTAGGCGTAGGGGGCGTCTACTTCAAAAGTTGCAGACTTTATGCCGGCACCTTCGGCGTGAGAAATATCTAGCACCTGCACTGGATACTTCTTATGCTCGCAGTACCTCACGTACATTCGCATAAGCATTTCGGCAAAGTCGGTTGCGTCGTCACCGCCAGCTCCGGATCGAATGGTTATGACCGCAGCCCTCGAGTCATACTCGCCGCTGAGTAGGGTCTGAATCTCAAGTTCACTTATCAACTTCTCCAGATCAGAGAGTTCTTTTTTAGCCTCTGTCTTGGTTTCCGAATCGGAAGCGTCGTTAGCCATTTCAATTAGGACTTCTAGGTCGTTGATTCTGGACTCAACCGAAACAATCAGATCGAGCTTGTCCTGCGATCTAGAAAGTGAGGAAGTAATTTTTGAAGCGCGCTCTGGGTCATCCCACAGATCTCCCGCAGAGGCTTGGGTCCTTAGTGAATTGACCTCTTCCTGCAGAGAATCAGGGTCAATTACCTCTTTTATGGTCGCAAACAGCTGCCGCAGGGTTTTGATCTCGGAAGCTAGATCTAGTTCGGACATGATTTCCCAAGTCTAAGTCAGGAGCATAATTGTCTGGTGCCCGCAAACCCCAAAGCCTTCAAGATTTCGAGCTTGAACTTTCCTGTCTTCACGCCCTCTTTGCTGTTTGGTATCGCCGAGGGAAGCCTGCTTCCAATAATTCCGGCAAGCGCAGGGGCTCTGGGTGCGGATCTTCCAACTGCGGCGGTAATCACCGGGTTGGTCATGGTTGGCACCCTGGTTGCAGATATTCCAGCGGCGAAACTCATAAACCGCATTGGAGAGCGCAATGCGATGCTTACCGCTTCAGCGATTGGAAGCCTCGGTGTTGTATTTTCTCTGCTGTCGACCACTCTGTGGATGCTCGGAGCAGGAATGTTCTTACTCGGCGCCAGCGTCTCCGTTTTTGCTCTGGCTAGGCACTCCTTTCTAACCGAAGTGGTTCCCTACTCTCATCGCGCGAGATCACTATCGATTTTGGGAGGAGTCTTTCGTGCCGGCCACTTTATTGGGCCGATGATCGGAGCTCTACTGATAACACTTATTGACATCCAAGCCGTTTTCTGGAATGCAGCAGGGTTCGCCGCACTAGCCGCCGTTGTCCTTCTGTTTGTGAAGCCGGATGTCATGCCCGATACTCCGGGAACCACAAAAGGAGCGACCTGGATGGTTGCCAAAAGGGAATCAAGGAAACTTGCGACTCTTGGCATGGTCTCTGCGATCATGGGAAGCCTTCGAACCGCCCGAATAGTTGGACTTCCACTTTGGGCCCTCCACATCGGACTATCTCCGGCAGCTACGGCTCTCTATATCGGAATAGCGGGCGCGCTGGACCTCGCCCTTTCGTATACCTCTGGACAGATAATGGATCGCTTCGGGCGAAGGTGGTCAGCACTGCCAACGCTGCTTGGGCTTTCACTTAGTTTTGCCCTTCTCACGGTCACTGATGACGCAACCACTTTTCTTGCAGTTGCGCTTGTAATGTCGCTTGCCAACGGAGTCGGGAGTGGAATTATTCTCGTGATCGGATCGGACCTTGCTCCAAAGGGTGAAAGAAACGAGTTCTTGGCCTCCTACCGACTACTCGTTGATGCCGGTGTTGCAGCAACACCACTTGCCATCTCCGGAATCACGGCACTTTTTGGAATCGCAACCGCAATGTTATGGATGACGGGAACGGGTATTCTCGGCGCCGTACTAGCTCACCGCTACCTACCTCGTCGAGCCAAACCCTCGGAGCAGACTCTCCCTATCTCAGAAAATATGTAGTTCTCAAAGATTGGTTGCCAAACACTGCACAATCTAATCCGCACGGTCCTCAAATCCGCACTCGATGCCTCAACCAGGGTCACTTGATTAAGTCCCTCTAGTGGTATCTCACTCAGGTACCGACTGGCCATCGAAACAAGATTCTGGTTCAGATTCCCCCCAGACTCCATCAAGACGCTCAAAGCTGCCGACTCTGCAACACCAGTTAATCTTCGCTCTGTGATATACAAACTCCCTGAACCCACAATTGCAAGTACCGTTGCGAGGGAGACCATCGCAAGGCCGATTCCAAGAGGTGCAAGTGAGCCTTGCTCACTGGCCCTAGAAGCGCTGACTCGAGAAAGCAACGAGATCCCCCAGTCGAACTTCAATCTCGGCTGTGGTCTCTGGCTGCATGCAGGTTGGGTCTGGCTTGCAGCGCAGAGTCCAATCCAGTGCCTGAACTGAAACACCAAAGTCGCGAGCTAGCTCAGAAATTACTTGCGCCGTACTGGCTCTATCTGGCCACAGCACGTGGGCACGCAGCGCGTGGCGAGCGATCGCCTCTACGGCAAAACTTTGCTGCTGAGTCTGAATTGCCAGTGTTGCAAACATCAAAATTGGAATTTGTAGCAGCACACTAAACCCGATCAAATCCACAATCGCCGAGCCTTGCTCGGAAGAAATCTCAGTACTCAACTTCACGAGTTGCCACCGAACTAACTCTCAATAAAGTACCTCCGGGCAAAATAGCCAACTTTAGAGATGAAACTAATCGAATAGATTCGATTGTTCCGATTCGGGAGGTAAAGCCCACCACCTCAACCGCTGTAGCTGGACCTAAAGATTGACTTATGAGTTTCTGGGTCTTTTCTATTCCACTTGCAATATCCTGATCGGCAAGAGCGGCAAACCTGGCGCCCTCGATTGTGGCATCTAAGATAACCACTCGAGCATAGGAACCAAGGGTGATCGAAATCGTTGCCGAGAAAATTGCAAGCATCGGAAACGCCACCAACACAAAGTCGGTGACCGCCGATCCTCTTTCCTTAGAAGCTGACCACACGGTTCATGGCCTGCTGGAATACCCCCTGCAGGGCGGGGCCTGCAAATGACCACATCACGACAACTAACCCGGCGGTCATCAGGGTAATTAGCACCCATCCAGGGACATCACCTTCTTCTCCGGGATGGTTCTCGAATGTGTTCATGGCTTGTCCCTTCCTTACCTGTTGCCCAAATCGTAAGCAAGGTCGGCATCATCAGGGGGAAGTTATCCCCAGCCCCCGCGGCGAAGGGCACCTAGCACCCGCAGGGTAATCTACGCCGCCGGGCAGGAAAAGCTGAAGAATCACGCGACAACTTGCTCGCCCAAGAAGCTCAGGGGGTGCAGTGAGGGGGCTGGGCCTA
>NZ_JBASXC010000049.1:0-8687 GCF_049276775.1 Rhodoluna sp. | reverse complement strand
TGAACCCTTGAAAGGTTTCGATGCTTTTCTGGTCGGAAAAGTCATCTGAGATCATGAAGTGAATGTTGCCGTCTCGGACGTGGCCAAAGATGACTGGCTTGCCGTAGCCAAAGCCTTCGCAAGCCTCACTTAGCAACCTGCAGGCCTCGGTTAGTTTCTCCGGAGGAACCGCAACGTCCTCCAATAGCGCAGTGGTGCCTGCCGGCCTAGCCTTGGCGACAACCGCATAGAGACCCTTACGCATTGCCCAAAGATCGTTTCGGAGTTGGCCCGTGGCCTGAGCAAAAACGATTGGCTTTGCAAATGTCTTTTCAAATCTGACCGACTTTGACGAAAGCTCCTCTTCGCTACCAGCCTCGAATTCAACCAAGACCGCAGCCGCGGTCTGAGTAACCATGTCGGCCAAGGGGTCTGGCAGCATGCCCTCGGCCTTGAGGGCTGCAAGGCTGGTCGCGTCCATTAGCTCAATCGCTGCCGGACTCTGTTCAATGAGTCCCGGTATCGCGGCATTGGCAGACTCAAGGTCATCAAATAGAAGCAGGTTGGCTGAGCGATAGGGCAAGGTTTCGACAGTTGCAAGCTCTACCTCCCCGAGAAACGCCAGGGTCCCCTCGGCTCCGACCAAAAGCCGAAGCAGAATCTCTACTGGAGAGTCAAAGTCCAAAAAGGCATTGAGTGAATACCCCATGGTGTTCTTCAGGCGAAACAGGTGTCGAATCTTCTGCTGATGAGCTCGGTTTGACCTGATCTGATCGCGCTTGGTCTCCAAAAGCTTGTAGATGTCTGGCCTCAAGGCTCTCAGCTGTGAGTCTGCGTCGGTAGCTGATGTGTCAAGAATTTGGCCGTCGGCAAAAGCAATCTTGGCTGAACGAATAGTTCGATAGCTGTTTAGCTCGGTGCCGCAGGTCATTCCACTCGAGTTGTTGCTGACCGCTCCGCCAAGAGTGCTGGCAACCATGGATGCAGGGTCTGGGCCGACCTTCCGGCCCCTTCGAGAGAGGTGTCCATTGAGTCTTGCCAACGTCACGCCTGGTTGCGCGGTAATTGAGTCCTCGCCAATCGAGACAAGCGACTGGAAGCCCGAGCGCGTATCCACCACCACACCGTGCCCGACGGTCTGACCGCTAAGTGATGAGCCGCCCGATCGAAAGGTCACGGGATAGCCATGTTGGTTTGCAAGGCCTAGGAGCCTTGCAACCGACTCTAGGTCTGTCGCCTTATGTGTTGCACCGGGCATGATTCGGAAGTGCGAGGCATCTCTTGACCACACCAACCTGCGGGTTAGGGATTCGGTGTCTTGTTTAGACGCGAGACCCTCTGCCTCAAAGAGCTTGCTGATCTGGACCATCGGTTAGCTGTGCCCATCAAAGTGAGCCAGCCCCTGGCTAATCAGGAATTTCACTCGCTCGTTTTCAACACCGGCAGCTATTTGCACGGCACCGATGCCTGAGGGCGCTTTGAGTTCAGAAGCGTCAAAGTCATGATCTGCCAGCACGCCTAAGAAGGACTCCCTCGCCTTCTCACTTCCTAGGAGCACAGATCCGCCGTAGCCCACAGACTTCGTGCCGACTGCGCTAGCGCAGGCCACCGCAGACTCGGCTGCAACCACCCCAGCCTCTGTGAGTATTTCCACAGCAGCCGGGTTGCCCACGTCTGAGAGTTCTGAGACTTTACGACTTAGGCTCGCAACGTCAAATTCTGTTATCTCCTGCCGAGCAAAGCGCCTGGGCCACTCAGCTGCAGTCCCGATCTGCGCTTCGAGGGCATTCAAAAGATCAGAGTTGCCAGTGAGCTCGCTGTCTCGGACGGCCCTGCGAATGGGCTTTAGTCCGATCCAGTAGGCGGAACCAAAGTCACCGAGCGATGCTCCAAGTCCGTCAATGCGCTGGGCCTTGCCGTTAGCAATCCCAAAGGCTAGAGCTCCCGTGCCGATAACGACAGTTACCCCCTCGGACTGACCAAAATGGGCGTAGTGGGCTGTGACCATATCGGAGGTAATAACGGCCTCGGCTCCAAACAACTCTCTGATTTCGGCCGCAATTGCACCTGCTGAGACCCCGAGGGAAGAAAAGCCACTCATGCCAAGGCAAACCCTGGAAGCCGTCAATTGTGGATTCTCTTTACTCAAGCTGCGAAGAGCGTCTATCAGATCTTGCTCTCGATTTTTAGACGAATTTGGGGCGTCGATGACAGCGATTGCAGGGGATTTTACGTCGCTGAAAACCCTCAGCCCAGAGGCCCCAACGTCTATCCCGAGAAAGTCCGTCACTTGGACATTCCTGCGGTTAGACCTGAGATGAGTTGCTTAGAAGCCACAACGAACAGGATAACCAGAGGAATGGTCGCAATAGTGAGTCCGGCAAAGAGGGTTGCCCAGTCAGTTTGGTACTCACCGAAGAATCTTGTTAGGCCCACAGGAAGTGTGTAGACGGCCCTGTCCCTCATCAACATAAGTGGGTAGAAGAAGTCGTTCCAGATTGGCACAAACCTGAACACAATTACCGTGGCAATTGCTGGCCTCACCAATGGCAGCAATATCGAGAAGAAGGTCCGGAAGTATCCCGCACCATCGATTCTGGCGGCCTCTTCAAGATCGATGGGCAACTGCCTAAAGAAAGCCGCCAGGATGAAGGAGCTGAAGGGAATACTTAGGGCGGAGTAAACCAGGATCAGACCCCAGAGGTTGCTAATCAATCCCAAGGCGTCAAAGAGATAAAAGATCGGCAGAATTGCGAGGAAGACTGGCAGCAGCAGGCCTGATAGGAATAGGCCCTCCATCAAGGCGAAGATCTTCCTCTTACTTCTTGCAAAGACATACGCGGCAAGTAGCGAAACTGAGGTACCGATGAAGACCGAGGTAATCGTCACGAACATCGAATTGAAAAAATAGGTCTCGAATGAGGCCGTGACCCAAGCCTTCTCATAGCTGGTGAAGTTGAAATTCTCTGGCATGGCTAGAGGCTCCCTTGCCATCTCCTTCATGGTTCTGAATGAGTTCAAAACCATGATCGACAGGGGAGAAAGTGAAACAAGGGCGTATAGCCAAAGCAGCGTGTGCTTTGGAATTGCCATTACATTGAGTCGTTTTCTCATTAGCCGTAAAGCCTCTTCTCACCGCGACTCAGCGCGAGTCTGAGGGCTACTGCCACACCAAAAATAAAGAGGAACAAAAGCATCGCCAAGGCGCTGGATGTTCCTATGGATCCAACATCGCCTGACTCAAATGCGGTCCTGTAAAACAGCAGCGCCATTACGTCCGTTGCTCCCGCAGGGCTTCCCGTCGAGCCACCAACGGCATAGGGAATGGGGAAGGCCTCCATGGCACCGATGAAGGTAAGAATTGAGACGGTTCCAAGTGCGGGAAGTAGCAAGGGGAAGGTTATCGAGCGGAACTTCTTGAAACCTGTGGCACCATCAATGTCCGCAGCCTCGGTTATCTCCTCTGGAATACCCCCCAAGGCAGCGCCATATAGAAGCATGGGGAAGCCGATCCACTGCCAGGCAGTAATAAAAACAATCGCCCAGATTGCGGTGGTTGGATCGCCCAGCCACGGAAGCGCAAGCTCCTCAAGTCCAACGGCCTTAAGGATTGCGTTTACTGGGCCAAAAAGCGGAGAGAGTAGCAGCGACCAGAGATAACCGACTACCAGCGGGCTCACGAGGTAGGGCATCGCGAACATGGTCTGGAAAAGCCGCTTTAGCCGGCCAATCTTGTGAAGGGCCATGGCCAACAAAAGACCCACTGTGTTTTGGAAAACCATCGCTCCCGCAAAAAGCAGGAGGTTGTGGGAGAAAGCATTGGGCAGAGCCTCATCGAAGGGCTTTCTGGTGAAGACCGCCTCGTAGTTCTCAAGGCCAATGAAACTGCCCTGAAGGGTTCCCTTCCAGCTAAAGAAGGAGTAGCTGAGTGCGGTAGCTAAGGGATAGAGGATGAAGACCGAGAACAGCAGGAGCGCTGGTGCCACGAAGACAACACCAGTGAGGAAGGGCATCCTCGCATGGCTCTTCACTGACTTGGTCTTCATCCTCTATTTCCTTTTCAGCTACAAACTAGGAGCTTATGAGCCTGGAGTGAACCAGGTTGCAACTCCCTCTTGTAGGTACTGCGCAACGTCCGCGGCTGATTTATCGCCGAGGAACATGCCTTGGATTCCCTCACCAATCAGTGTGGAACCGGTTGGGTCTCCGTAGCGCATGTCAACAAGGTTGATGTACTGCGAAGGACCTGATGCAAACAGTTCGCCGATCTCCTTCATGACAGGGTCTGAGTAGGTCATTCCCTTGATGGCGGAGAACTGCTTGATCTCGTCAACAAATAGCTGGCCAAATTCTGCTGAAGCTAGCCAGTTGAGTAGGTTCAGCGAAGCCTCCTGGTTTGCAGTGTTGGCGTTGATAGCGAAGCTACCGTCAGCCCAACCTGCAGCAAGTGGCTTGTCTGAAACTGCTCCCGGTGGTGGTGGAACCAGGTAGACGCCTAGGTCCATGTCTGGTGCCTGAGTCTGGAAGTTACCAAGCTCGAATGAGCCACCTGGGAACTGAGCTGCGGTTCCAGAGATGAACTGCACCTGGGAGTCTGCGTAGCCGACACCAATGACGTCATCGACCATGTAGTTGGTCATCTGGTTCACTAGGTCGATTGATGCAACGTAGTCGGCGTCGGTGAAGTCAGTTGAACCTGCGAGAAGCTCGTCACGGAACTCAGGACCACCGAAGCGCGCAGCACCAACAATCTCGTGGAAGATTGGCAGCATCCAAGCGTCCTTTGCACCCAGAGCCATTGGGGTGTAGTCAGAGGCATTCAACGCATCGTTGACCGCTACGAACTCTTCCCAAGTGGTTGGCTCGGTTAGGCCAAGCTCGTCAAAGATGCCCTTGTTGTAGAACACCTGCAGTACCTGAGTTGCAAATGGGACACCGTATAGGTTGCCGTCATTCTTGCCGGTTGCAGCAGCCAACAGGCTCTGCTCAACAGCAGAGGTGTCGACTAGGCCGTCAACCTGTAGCAACTGTCCGGCCTCAATTAGCGGCTGAACGCCACCGTAGGCACGGACCATGGCTAGGTCTGGTCCATCGGAGCCCTCAAGACCTGTTGCCAGAATCTGGTTGTACTCGGTGTTTAGGAAGGCCTCAAACTCGACTGTCACGCCTGGGTTGGCTGCCTCATAGACGTCAAAGATGGTGTTGTACTTCTCGACGTCTTCGGTTCTCCATGACCAAATGGTCAGGGTTACTGGTTCTACTGGATCAGCCGTCGCACTTGATTGAGCTTGAGCGCTGGTCTCAGCGGGTTCTTGGGCAGCGGGAGCGCAACCGGTTAGCACCAGTGCTGCTACTCCTACTAATCCAAGAGCACTTAGTCTCTTTCGCAATTTGTCTCCTTATTGATTCATTGCTTTGCGGCTGGATCGGAACATCGTGGGTTAGCCAGGCCCACAAATCTATTCAGTTTTATTTGTTATTGACTCCAAAGCCCTGTGGACCACGTCTCCGGCCGCACTTAGGTATGGGCGGGCGAAGTCGGGAGTTGTTTTTGAAATGCCACAAACCAAGGCAAGTTTTAGATCTCCCGAGCACTGCTCGAAAAGTTCCACCGCCTTCTCCTGCGACAATCCAGAACCTTCCATCAAGATGCGGATGCTTCTTGAGTGAAGTTTTTCGTTGGTCGCGACCATCGAAACCATGAGGTTCGAGTATGTGCGTCCAAGACCTACCATGACTGCCGTGGAGAAACCCGACAGTAAAACTTTTTGAAAAGTTCCCGCCTTCAGACGGGTTGAGCCGGTCAAAATTTCCGGGCCGGTGTCTCCCGCGATGACTATGTCCGCATACTGCGCGAGCGTTGGCTCGGGAACGCAGGCAATGATGGCGGTCTTTGCCCCGTTGGCCCGTGCCTTTTCTAGGGCTCCTCCGACATACGGGGTTCTGCCTGAGGCAGCCAGCCCAATGGCCAAGTCTTTGGGTCCCAGGCCAGAGGCATCGCTTGCTCCCGCAGCTACATCGTCCTCTGCGTTCTCTACGGATGTCAGCAGTGCATCCACTCCACCCGCCATGTGTGCCTGGACCACTTCAGGAGGAGTGTGGAAAGTTGGGTAGAGCTCTGCTGCATCCTGGGTGGCGATGCGACCGGAGGTGCCAGCGCCAAAGTAGTGCACCGATCCGCCGCTATAAATGCAGTCAATGGCGACTCGAACTAGCTCGGCAGTTTTTGGGATTACCCTCTTTGCCTCGCTTACAGCAAAGCTGTCTTCATCATTTATCAGCTCGAGGATTTCTTCAGCTTGAAGTTCATGGAGCGCGGTCGAGAGACTGTTGCGCTGTTCCGTAGGAAGGAACATGCCTAGTGTGTGCTTCGTCGCACCCGCTGTCTGAGCCATGGAAGAAACTTATTGCATAAATTTCAGTGCAAAACGAATTTTTGTAAAAATTTATCAATTTGAAATACTTTTTCAGTTATCTTTTCTGGCACTATCGTTTTATTGGAGGGGTGACATGTTTGAGCTGAACCAAAGAATCAATGCCTACCGCAAAAACATGACCAGAACACAGCTGGCATTGGCTGACCACCTTCTATCAGACCTCAACTCCTCCGCAAACATGACCATCGGCGAACTCGCCGACTCCGCAAAGGTCTCAACCGCGACGATTACCCGTTTCTGCGAGGCGTTGGGCTATTCCGGTTACTCAGACCTGCGGTCCGCCATCGTGGTTGCACTCGATCGCCGCCGAATGGACAAGGAACAATTTGCAATCGGAGGCGGTGACATCACTGAGGACGACTCGCTTGATGACACTCTCTACAAAATATCGTTCCAAGAGGCTGAGGCAATTTCAGACACCGCGCGCAACATTGATAGAGCCACAATCGACAAGACCGCCCAGGCAATCATTGGCTGCAGACGTCTAGATATCTACGGTCTTGGTTCGAGCTATCTAGCGGCCATGGACCTGCAACAGAAGCTCCATCGAATCGGTCTCACCGCCTACTGTTGGTCCGATAATCACCTTGCCCTTACCTCCGCTGCGGTTTTAGGAAAAGACGATGTAGCGATCGCGATTTCTCACTCGGGCATCACCAGCGAAGTGTTTCAGATGCTTGAGACGGCAAAGAAGTCCGGAGCCAAGACTGTCGCGATAACAAATCACCCCGCGTCGCCAATTGGCCGGATTGCGGATTTGACCCTGGTCACAAGCTCCAAGGAGTCCCGTTTCAGGTCGGGTGCTATGGCATCACGTATTGTGCAGCTTGCCGTAGTTGATTTTCTGTTTGTGAGGATTATGCAGACTCTCTACAAGACCGCCTCGGCTTCACTTGAGCGGACCTACGATGCGGTTCGAGACAACCGCCTCTCCTACAACCAAAAGGTATCGGACTAGAAACCGTAGGTTCTGACCAGCTGCCCGTTGGGACCTATCAGCAGCAGGTCTGCAGTCTCTCCAGCCGAAATTGGCGCAATCTTGAGTCCATAGGCCGCTGCGGGATTCTCTACAGCGCAACGAACCGATTGCTCCAAAGAATTGCCCCACAAGACATAGTTCTCAACCGCTTTGTCTAATGTCAGTGTCGAGCCGGCCAGCGATCCTGATGCTGTGGTGGCGACTCCGTCTGCGACCGTAACTTCGAGAGTGCCGAGCATGTATTTACCGTCCGACTGAGCGGCGGCGGCCATTGAGTCTGAAACCAGAATCAGCTTCTCCTGGGGCAGAATATTTGCCGCACTGGGCTTGACGTGATGACCGTCTGCTATCAGTTCGAGAAATGTGTTCGGAGCCTCAATTGCCGCGGGGATTGGTCCGGGGTCGCGATGGCCAATTGGCTGCATCGCGTTATAGGTGTGAGTGAGAACTCTGCGGCTTTGGCCAAAGAAATCCTTGGCCTGCTCGTAGTTTGCCTCGGTGTGACCAAGGCAAAGAGCAATTCCAGCCTCTGAAAGCAGGCTCAGCTGCGAATTAGTGAAGAGCTCAGCGGCGATTGTGATCGAGGCGATAGCCGACCCTCCGGTCTCGAGCTGGGCGGCCTTAGCAATTTCGTTTAGTTCCGCATCAGTTGGCTTGCGCAAGGCCTCTTTGTCATGGGCGCCGCAACGAGCCTCGGCAATGTATGGGCCCTCCAGATGCAGTCCCAGAAAACCGGGGTCATCCCCCATCAAGACCTTGGCATCAGCAATTAGTTCGAGAATCCGGTTCTGTGGCAGTGAAACCAAGCTAAGAATCGAGCGAGCGATCCCATACTTTCTCTGGCTTTCGCGAATCGCCCTCATCGAGGCGATGCCATCTTCGACGGCGTGGCCCTCAAGCCCGTGCGTGTGGGTCTCAATAAAGGGTCTTGAGAGCAGGTGGCCGGAACCGTCTAGCGACTCGTCGAATTCGAGATCGCGCCAAGATTCGCCGTGGCCAATCTCGCGAATCTCCCGGTCGAACAGAACCCAATTGTCATCTCCGGACCTGCCGGCAAATGACACTGAGTGAATGAGAATCACTTATGGCTCCTTAGAACAAGGCCAACAATACAGCGAGCCAAAAACGGGGGTGCCGAGGCACGATTGTCAGTGTTACTCTCATTGAGTGAAAAAATCAGGGTGGATTGGCATCACAGCTGCAGCACTTGTGCTGGTTATTTCAGGTGGTGCACTTGCAGTTGGCAATTACGTCTACACCTCAGCAACGGTTGTTCCGTGTGCAATAAATGA
>NZ_JBASXC010000048.1:0-19244 GCF_049276775.1 Rhodoluna sp. | reverse complement strand
TTGTGAGGCAAGAGGTGTTCCAGTTCTAAGAATTGGCGTCACAGACAAAGAGAACCAGGCAGTAGATATTCAGGGTGTAGCGAAACTAGAGCTTGAGGCTATTAGGGTTGCCTGGGGTGGGGTTTTGTCAGGGCTTTACTAGCCAGCGTTCACTTCTTCTGGAACGTGAAACTTGGAGCGTTCGGCAGTGAAGCCCGCGAAATAGGCCATAAAACTGTGCGGACCAGATGCCGAGGTACGTTCGCGTGACAAATTATGAAGAGGTTCGGTTACTTTGAGGGCAGAGTGCTCAAGAAACTACTCGGCTAAAGCCAATATTTCATGCTGCATCTCAAAAATTGAGTAGTCAGCTAACTCCAGTAAAGTTTGGGGGTGTGCGGCAATCAAGGCAAGTATGTCCCTCGGATCGACCATCACTTCTCCAAATTCGTCTACCTGGGAGTCAATGATGGTGGTGACTTGATTCACAATGTGGGCCTGTGATTCAGGACTCTGCGTGAGCCACTCGGATCTGGAGGCCGATTCGGGAACCATCACGACGTCCAAAGAGCTAAACGAGAGCTCGAAGAGGTCACTTTCCAAATCAATCTCATTCAGATTCACTAGCGACACATCTTTCCAAGAAAATAGGCTCTCTCCGAAACATTCCATGTAAAGCTGGTCGCTTCTCCAGAACCAATTAGGCCGGAGAATGAGAGAACCCTCCGGTGGCCAGGCTTGAGGATCGTGAACCAGAGGTGAGCTGGACCTAGCGCGAAATAGCGTCTCAGGCCCAATGCCCTCACCTCTCTGGCCGTCGCGAGAAAAGCGCACCCTAATGCGACCTGTTGGGATTAGCTCCAGCCAAAAGAGGCGCCTCAGCCCCCAAAGGTAAGCATGCAGATTCTCAAACCACTTATCTTCATCTACGGCTGGCTGGACCGACATTTCTAATGCTTGACTAAAATTCTCGAACGGTGGCGCTTCATTCAGGAAAGCGATCTCGTCCAATTCCCCCCATGCCTCAAAAGTGTGTTCCATGTCCCCCGCCTCTAGCTCTGGAAAGCTGCTTGGTTGCGATTCTTATTTTCCATCTTCTATTTTTGCAAGCTAACAGAAAGTCCTGAGTCCGCCTTGCATCGTTATGCTTCCGGCAAATCGAAGTCGACGTAGGTTCCTCGATCACCTTCGCACGTAGAGCACTCGTCTCCGTTCTCGTCTTCCCCCATTGCCTCGCAGTCTTGGCAATCAAGCAAAACACTACTAATTACGAATTCGTATCCCCCGCCTTCCTTTGGATATGGGAGTTTTGAAAGGTAATAGCTAACAACAGGCATCCTCAAACTTGGGGATGCCTGGGTGAACCCCCGGTCTACAAATGACTCATCGTCATTTTGGAATTCTGTCCATACAAAGTTTGAATCCTCATTCGAAAACTCAAAAAGGTCCTCTGGCACATTCTTGTAGACCCCATATTCCTTTACCCAGGCGCTGAATCTTTCTCGCTCTTTATCCATCTCAGCTCGCGATGTCATATGTCCCCTTTCGTATGCAGGATATGCAGAGTCATCATTTTCATGCTACTTCTTCTAGGCCAAACGAGGGCCAATAACCACGGCCTGAGACGCAGGCGCAAAGCCCAGGATGAAAGTCCTGGGCTTTGTTTCTTTCAGTAAGGGTCACCCGTCAAGGCCCTTGATGACCAGCAAAACTCGACCTACATAACTAGGCGCCTTGGTGACCTTCGATTGATACCAGGTGGACAAATCAGGGTTAAGGCTCTTCGCATACTCACACGCTGCCTTTGCTCGCTTTCGAACCATGATGTTCTCAGCCATAGTTCCACCTTCACGCCTGATTCCGGTGCAGATGAACTTGTCGGCGGTTGGGTTTGATTCGACCTGATTCTTGATCAGCGCCTTCATCGCTGGTGTGACTTCGGTGGCACCAAAGCTAAAGACCTTTAGGCTTCGCTGCACGTACCAGCGGTTGGGGGCAGGCTCTGTTACTTCTTCCGCAGGCTCTTCCTCATCTGGTTCGGAGATAACCACGGGAGATATAGAGCTGAGGGTTTTCTTAGGCTCCTGAACCTCCTGAGCAACATCCGGGGTCTGAATCTCCAACGTGTCACTCACAGCGGAAAGCGCCAGGGAAGAGATGTTCGAACCTACAACTTTGACAGTGAGCTCGCTGCCAATATCAGAGTCTGTTACTTCGTAGTAGGGAAGGTTTGACTCGGCTATTGCCTCGCCGTTTCTGAGCCACTGGTAGCTAATCTCTTCCTCTTCGATCAGCTCGCTGGTTTGTACCGTCAACAGCTCACCAGGGGCTGGCGTGCCTTCAAGTGCGACGAGGTCAACAGTCTCTGGCCAAGATGCGAGGGAGGCTGCTGAAGTTTTGGATGCAGCCTCGTAGTCAGTCTTTCTGCCTGTGACCTTGACGCTTAGGTTCTTACCGGCGTGAGCTGGCATGACAACTAAGTTCCTGCTGACTTCTCCGCTGAGTGCTACGCCTTCGACCATCCAATGGTAACTCAAGGCCACCCCTTCGTCCCAGGCTCCAGCAACGGCAGTGACTGTTCTACCAACTTCGACCGTGCCGCTGATGGAGGGAGTAGGCGTGAGCACCTGGTAATTGATTGCAGCCATTGGAACAGATGCAATTGAGATGGAGAGCTCGCTATAGCCAACAATGTTGTGGGCAATGATCGCGAAGTAATAGGTCACTCCTGGTGTGAGGTCTGAAACTACGCATGACCTCAGGTCTGGATCGATGTTTCCGGCACAACTACCAGAGGTAACTAGGTTGAATGGCCCGTCGGCATTCAGTGAGACCCATACCTTGTAGTAGTCAATATAGGCTCCGCCATTCCAGGGCTCTGTCCAGGTGAGCTCAACCTCTTCCGTTAGAGCTGTTGCCTCCGGCTGCTCTGGCTGACTTGGGGTACCAGGCATGCCAACTTGAACCACTCCAGAGCTGGTAGGAGTAATTGAAACCCGCGCAACACGAGCAGAGTCAAATGGGTGAGAGACAATCCAGGTGTAGTTGTTATCAGCCATGATCGAGTCATCGAAGACTGCGATCTTTGCCTCTCCGAGAGAGTTAGTTACGGGCTCTGAGTGGGCATAGCCACCGGGCCAGAAAGTGCAAACTGGACTCTCCGCTCCTGGGAATGGGGTGTAGCTTCCGTTGCGGCAGTTCTTTGTATACCCAGAGAACTCGACAGTTGCGCCAACAATTGCATCGGTCGAAGCGTATTCCGTCACCTTGAAAGTCAGGATGTTCTGGGCCGGGAGGGCCAAGTCAACTGTCCTGCTCTCTGTGACGGTAAGGAAGCCGCCCGCCTCCAGTCCCCAGGGAATCTGTGGGGTAGTTGCTGCAGATCTAACCGGTGTCCTGGAAGTGACCACCATGAGCTTCCCTCTCGAACCTGGAGGCACGTCAAGGGAGTAGCTTCCCTCGCTATCTGTCACTGAGGTTTGTGCTGATACATAGTTGATACCTGTGTACTCGCCTTCGTTCACCCACTTAACGGGTGCGCCTTCGACAGGTGTAGTTCCATCAGATAGGTAAATTTTTCCAGAAAGCACCGCAGGAGGGTTGGTAACCACATTCAGGGTTGTGTCCTCTGTAGGACTGACCTGCACCACAGTTGTCGTTGAGTTCGCACCTGGGGTGACCACTAGGAAGGAGTAGTTGTTATCTGTTACCAACGCGTCATCGAGAACAGCAAGTGAAAGCTGGCCAGATGCATTAGTCCTGAGCCCTGAGGGAGAATATCCGGTTGGCCAGAAAACGCAATGTGGGTTCGTAGCTCCTGGAAATGCCTCATAGGTGACAGTGCGCTTGCAGCCCTTTGTATAGCCGTTGAACTCCACCTTCGCTCCAGCAACAGGGTTGCCCGACGAGTGGTCCGTGACGCTGAAGGTCACAGTGTTTAGCTGTGGCAACGTGAGGTTTACCGTTTGGCTCGATGAAACTGTCATATCGCCTCCGGCTACAAAACCCCAAGGTGTCAGGGGGGTTGTTGGGGAAGCCTGTGCGGGGCTGCGGCTGGTGTTAGCAAACAGCCTTCCAGTAGTTCCCTCTGGGACTTCAAGGGAGTACGCCCCGTTTGAATCAGTCGTAGTGGCCAAAGCATTGCGAAAGTTGTACCCAGCACTCTGACCGGAGTTGAGCCACATCACATTGACGCCCGCCACTGGCGTTGTTCCGTCGCTGAGAAAGACGGTTCCCGAGAGTGCACTCGGAGGGTTCATCACGACGTCAACATTCTGCGTTGAACCTGAGATCCAGTTGATTGTTGTTGAGGTGTTTGCGTCGTTGGGGTCACTAACAATGAACTGATAGTCATCGTTTGAGGTCTGAGATCCCGCCACAACGGGAACGGTCACCTCGCCATTCGCATTTGCAACGGGGCCCGAATGGTCGTAGCCACCAGGCCAAAAGAAGCACGTGGGGGAGGTTGCATTTGGGAACAGCAGGTAGCCGTCCTGCTTGCAGTCTTTGGTATACCCAACGAACTGCACCTTCGCTCCGGAGAGAGCGGCGCCTGTCTCCGAGTCGGTGACCCGCAAATTGAGATACTCAATGGGAGGCAATGTTAGGTCCAAGTTTGCATCTTGGGTGATCGTAAGTGTGCCGCCGACCTCGAGTCCCCAAGGTGTTGCAGGACTGGTATCTAGTCCACTGTTAGCGGACCGAGTGGTGTTAACCATTAGATAACCAGACGTTCCGTTTGAAGCCTGCATCACGTATTCACCAGAAATATTCGTGTAGACGGTGTTCGCATTTACGTTGTTAATGCCTGCGTAGGCACCCTCAGCAAGCCACTTAACCGGCATCTTGTGAACCGGTGTTCCATCGGCCATGAGAACTTTGCCGTAGATAAAGGGCAAGTTGCTGGTCCAGGTGATTGCAACGTTTGAGGTGGCCCAGCTCGACACCGAACCGTCCTTGATTGCCCTTACTCGGAAGCAGTAGAACTGCGCCTCCTCTAGCTCTAGAGCTGGGTAGGTGGTAAGTCCCGGGCCAATAAAGGCAAAGTGGGAGAAGGTTCCTCGGCAACCGTTTGGTCCCACTGCGACCTGGATCTCCTGCTCGTAGTCACCAGCAGAAGTGTCTTCCCAATCGACCCTTGCCCTATCTGTATAGGTGGCAGAGGTTAGCGCTTCACTGAGGTTCCCTGAGAATCCTGTCGCGTCTCCTACACAAGAGCTGACGTGAGACGCAACGTTCAGCCTTCCTCCCGTAGCCACTTTCCCGCTTAGGTTGGCATCAGCAACCACGGTTGCCTTGAGCTTTGAAATCGCAGCCTCTGCGCTAGTTCCCCGGTATGCACCTACACAGAGAGCAATAGAACCTGAAACAAAAGGTGCGGCCATTGAGGTTCCGGAAAGCAGACCATACTGTCCATTCGGGAGGGTGGACATGATGTTGGTTCCAGGAGCTGCAATGTCCACCTTCGTCGCTCCGAAGTTCGAATAGGCAGCTAAAGTGCCGTCTTCATTCAGTGCAGCAACAGATACAACACAGTCAAACAGCCTGTGGGTTGTGGTGCAGTCATAAGCGGCTGGATAGGTGGGGGTTGAATTGACATCAACTGCCGAGTTTCCAGCTGCCGCCACGAAGATAATGCCGGCATCGCCACCACGCTTGATGGCATCCTCGAGTGCCCTTGAGTAAGCCTCGCCTCCCCATGAGTTGTTGCTTGCGATGATGTCAAGACCCTTCTGGGTGCGAAGGTCAGTGATGTAGTCGATGGCGCTAATGGCATTCGCAATGGTCGCTTGGCCATCGGAATTCATCATCTTTGCCGAGATCAGCCTCACGTTCCAGTTAACTCCACTGACGCCGATGCTGTTGTTTCCCTCAGCACCGATAATGCCCGCGACATGCGTGCCGTGGGGGTGTTCCCCTGCATCAAAGACGGTGCCATCGCCGTTGATGAAGTCATAGCCGTTGACATCATCTACGAAGCCGTTTCCATCGTCATCAATGCCGTTGCCAGCAATCTCGCCTGCGTTGGTCCAAATGTTTGCGGATAGGTCTGGGTGCGAGACGTCAATACCGCTGTCAATTACAGCGACATAAACAGCGCTGTTGCCGGTGTAACCGGAAGACCATGCAGCGACTGCATTTGCTCCAGCACTGGAAGAGGGAGATGTGGCACTGCCGTAGAGGCCCCATGAGGAACCGTCGACAACCTTCGGATCATCTGCCTCTGCCTGCAAAGCAAGAACGTAGTTTGGCTCAGCGAATGCAACGCCTTCAAGCTGACCTAGCCAGGCAATCTGTTTTGTGGTTTCAACAAAGGGATCAAGCTGAACCAGATACAGGTTTGAAGCACGGCTACCAACAGGCAAAGGGTTGAGCCCTGCGAGTGTTGCCTCTGCGTCGGAATAAGGCTCCAATTGGACCAGTGCCTGAGATGGGACGATTCTTGAACCACCGGTGGACTCGGCACCCGTGGCAAAGGCTAAGCTGCCAAATCCGAGCATTGAAATAAGTGCGACGGTTGCCGCCGAGATGAGTTTTGAGATTCTTCGCATGAAAATCCCCCTTCGTGCGAATAAGTTAGTCTCCCCCTCAGACATTTTCAGCCTAGATAGGTCAGACATTTAATTCCAACGGCGAAACCGCTCTAGCCATATTTTTCCGAGCAGGAGTCTCGAAGGGACTGGCAAGCCTCTCACGCTTCGACGGGGTGCTGGGGCCCTGTACCGTCTTTCTAACAAGTCGTTTGGTTTCCCACAGGAGTGTGGAGCCGTTGCAATGAAAGCTGAGTAGATGGGTTCGACAATTTCTTGTCAGCCATAGGTGTGGAGATCTTCTATTTTCGGGGCTCTGAAATATTTCTTAGGTTGCAACGCAGGAAACCAACGCCCGCCGCTATCCAACTGTTTGTCCCGTGAATTTCACCTGGGAAACAGATCTCAAAGCTCTCGGTTGTCAGCAGATCAAAGGGCTATAGCCCAAGAGGATCCCGATGCTTATCCTTGCAAGGTTTGCCAATCGAGTTTCGGTTTGACCAGAGATCCTTGGGTGAGTCTCTCTACTTAATCTTCTTGCGAATACTCATACCAAACATCGATGACATCACTATCGAGTTCTTCTTGCCATTGATTGTTAAACTTGACCTCAGCCAAGCGATCTGCCTCCTCCTCTGATTCCGCCTCTACAACTACAGAGGTGACTAGAGTCTCGTATCTGCTCACCGTGAATTTTTTGATGGCTGGCCCCCTACAAATGATTTGAGATGCGCTTGTTAGAACTCGTCATTGAATCCGAGCCGGGCCTCAAACTCGTCTGCCGCACTCGCAAGCACTAGAAAGGCGTTCACTATTTCACTCTCATCAATGTCGTCAACAAAGGCGTTGTGCTTCAGTGCATAAGCGCCCGAGATTTCAACAATTCCAAACATGGAGGTGTTGGCAGCCAAAACTCCTTCTGCATCAATCCTCGAAGCCCAAACAACTGGGGAGGTGACTTGCAGTGCACCCCAGTTCAAGCCAGCGTAAACCTTTTGTTGCCTACCGTTGCCGGTGT
Source organism: Rhodoluna sp. (assembly GCF_049276775.1). GTDB lineage: Bacteria > Actinomycetota > Actinomycetes > Actinomycetales > Microbacteriaceae > Rhodoluna. Next base: position 11,717 of record NZ_JBASXC010000048.1, on the reverse strand, counting down.
CGATTTGCATGCTGAAGGTACCGCCACCTTCATCGTTGACTGAATAGTTTGCGAATATAAAGTCATAAACTTCCTGCTCAGTAGCCACAGAACCCTCCCAAATAGTTCTCTCGTTTCATCAATTAGATGACTTAAGAAATGTTAGCTCGGTTCAGCCAGGATTCATCAATCCCTCACGTCCGCCAAACCGTGGACTAAGAGGAAGAGTGAATTGGTAGTCTCGAGAAATTAGGCAATTCTCCTGTGGGCTTCCTCTGCTCGGCAAGACATTAGGGTTGCCCTCTCAAAACTGAGCACAAGAGATTCGCAGCGACTTCGCACATATCACTCTTTCGGCTCTTCTCTCATGCTGTTTACCTTGTTTTCCCACCACTCGTGCTCAGCTAAGTAAGGGTCCATGTTTGAAATCACGTCGGTAATTGTCTCTTCAATGTCAAATTCGTCCTCGGCCCAAAGCTCAGAGATCAGGATCCGCCATTGCTGATCGTTGAGCTTGGTGCGGAACTCAGTCTCAATTGCAGCCCTTGGATAGCCGGCTGCTAGATCAAGTTTGAGTGCTGTCTCAATAAGCTCGTCGTCTCCTACCGTGGCGAGCTCATGCCAGCTCTGCATCTTTTTCGACCAACTCTCAAAGCTTTCAAGCAGAGCCTTCTCTACTTGAGCATAGATCTGCAATAGGAGCTGGCGAAGCTTCGGCTTTGCAACCAAGTTGCTGTTCGTCGCGGTTAGTCCTGGGTGAAAAAACGCATGTCTAATTGCTGTCAGAATCGGCATTAAGTCGAAGCTCTCCAGGTCATAGAAGGCCTGGAGTGAGTTCTTCAACCCTTGGCTAGTGATAGAAGCTAACAGTTTTTCCCGAAAGTGCTTCCATGCTGGATCGCTTGCAAGTGACCGCGCCAGCTCTTGATCTAGAACACTGAACTGGCCTTTGCCGATCAGCCTCTCCCAGCCTTCAACCGCCGAATAGAGCAAGGCGAGCTTTAGCAGTACGTAATAGGAATCTGAGCTGTGCTCGCCACCCTCAAAACTTGTAGTTGAAAGAGATTGAGAGAGCTTTAGCTTTGACCCGAAGTTTGAGACCAGCTGCCGAATTATCGAGTTTTCAGGGATGGCAGGAAAAGTCTTATGCAGATGAAGCTTTTCGCTAACCTCTGAAGGCTCTGCGACCAAACCTTCGGCTTCTCTAGAACTAGCAAGAAAATGGTTCGTGTCAGGTTCGGTGGAAACAGTTCTCTCCTTGGCGTTCTTCGAAGGCTCTAAAAGGCCTGCTTCTGGCTCATAGCCACCAGCAAGTCTGCATCGCTCCTCATAACTTTTTGAAAGGTCTTGATTGCCGCGCTCTTTCTCTATCAAGGCCATGAAATAGCTAGCCTCTGCCTCTGCATAGCGGTCCGGTTTGCTCAGCGCTGTTAAGAAAGCACTCGAGCTCGCGTCAAAATCCCCGAGCTTGAAGTAAGCGATCCCGAGATTTGAAATTGCGTTAGTGGACTGGCCCTCCATTAGTTGATCAGTCGCTTGATTAGCAAAGTACTCAATTTCTGAAATCAAGTCTGGGTTTTGCTCTAGTTCAGGAATGAGGTGCGAATAAATGAAGCTGTTGATCCCACGCACTAGGCAGGGGCCAGCCCCATCCTCGACCACCCTTACAAGCTTCTCCTTTGCAGCATCGCGTCGTCCTGCTTTTTCGTCTTCAATTGAGCTGAGGTACAGGTCTCTTGTTTGGACCAAAAGGTCACCTACTTGAGTCACCGGGATCCATTGAGGTGCGGCGGCACGACTCTCACGCGAGGCGCCATCCATCAGTCTTGCGCAGGGATTGCCGAGTGCATCGTCCCAAGGAGCACTGAAGTCAGGTGATCTGAAATTTACGTACCCATCCTCTGTCGTGGTCATGGCTGATGAGCATCCGTTGATAATCACGGGCAGCAGCTTTTCCAGATATGGAATGGCCTTGGTTGAAAGCCTCCAGCCAAACTGAACAACCTGAGGAAAGATGCTGCCCTCATAAGAATTTGACGCGCCAGCGTTTCGAGAAGTTTGAAGTCTCGAAAAGCCATTGGCCTCGGCGTTGTCTTTGATTGTGAAAAATGGGACTGGCCTTGCATCCTCTGGCACACCACTAAACGCAAGGTCCCTGCTCATAGTCATAATCTGAGTGCTGGGAAAAGGTGTCTCGCTCATAAACGCCAGCTGCTTTAGGAAGACCGGAAGCGCGAGCTTTGTAGAAAGCTGCCCGATTGAGAACCCTCCGCTTTCAGGCTCCAAGGTATAGGTCATTACTGAACCATCATCCTCCTCGGGCTCAAGCTCGAAATGATTTACCCCCTCAATGTGAACCGGCGTCACTAGTAGATCGATAAACCAGTAGGCGACTTCATTACCGTCTTGATCTTTATGTAGCTCTAGGCACTGCACAAAAGGTGTGCCTGCGTCAGTGGCCCACTGACCATGGATACGCTTTTTGCCCTCTAGATCTTCAAAGTTTTCGTGATTCACGGCCCAGGCAGACTTGTAGCTGACCCCAATTTGTTCTAGCTCAAGAGCCTTGAGAAACTCCTGACCCAGCTTGGTGTCCGGAATCTCTAAAGGAGAGCGAAGTTCGCCTTGGGAGACTTCAAAGCCTGGAACGATTTTGAGATCGCTCTTGGCCACGTATGACAGAAGTCCAGCAACCTTGCCCATGGCCAAAAGAGAGCCTCGGTGCAACTCTGACGCAGGCACCGGGCGAAAGGATTCAAACCAACTATCAGCGTTCGGATCTACAAGTCGCAAGCTCTGCTTATACCAAGGCGAATCCTCTCGACTCACCCCTTGGGCTTCTGCCTCTTGGCCACCACCGATTTTCACCATTTGTTTCCCCTGTATTCCGCTCAGAAAAACTTACTACCCATCACCTACTCACAGACCACCGACTTTTTTACTGCTGAAAAGAAGGGGTTTGGTGTGACGAATCACAGAAAAGAATGTCAGACGCTTGTGCGATAGTTGAAGCATGCGCAAAATTGGGGATTTGTGGTCATTCAACACTCGTGACCTTATGCGGGCATCGACTTGCCAGCACTGCACAACGCTTTCCGTTCTTCACGTTCTTCAAGACCCTGTTGTTGAAGAAAAACTGAAGGAGCACATCGAAGCTCAAGAGAAGGCTAAAGCGGAGGGTAAGGATAAGAGCCTTCCCCAGCGCTATGGCGATGAGTTCGAAGAACAGCTCACAAGAGAATTGGCGGCCAAGCTAGATCCTTCTCAGTTTGTTAGACCTGAGAAAGACGGGGACTTTGGTCAGACCCTTGATCTGATGAGATCAAGAGTTCCGGTTATCTACCAAGGTGGCCTGGAGCACCGCGGTGAGGGCACAGTCTTTAGAGGAAAACCAGATTTCCTTCTGCTTGCCGGATGGGAGTTGTTCTTCGATGATGAAGGCCTAGCAGTCAAGCAAACCTCGGACGCTGCTGGTCCTGGCTATACGGTCTGGGACGCAAAGTACTCAAGCCACCCAAAACCCGAATACGCCCTTCAGGTTGCCATTTACATCGAGGCTCTCTCTCAAGTTGGTCACCTTGCGGACAACGCAACCCACGGTCTGATCCTTGGAAACAGAACGTTACTCCCGCTGAGGGAAAACGAGATTGTGCCTGCAGCAAAGCTGGCAAGAGCCGAGCTTGAAAGAGCCATTGAAGAAGTTCAATCAACGAACAGATCTCAGCTCCTTGAGAACTTCACCTGGCACTGCGCAGGCAACAAGCAGTGTGAGATTTGCGAATACCCGAAACTCTGCAAGAAGGACAGGGAAGCCACATCAGACCTTCTATTGGTAGCAGGGCTTGGCAAGAGAATGAGGGACAAGCTTCTCAAGGCTGGCATCAAAGATCTAGAAATGCTGTCCAAGAGTGAGTTGACCTCGGTCAAGGACGTGTCTCAGCAGACCTTTGAGAAACTAAAGCTTCAGGCCAGCCTTCAGCTCAAGAGCATCAGAAGCGAAGGCCCTGAGAGTGAGCCTCTTGCGAACCCGATGCTTCAGTACTTACCGAAATCAGATGCTGGCGACGTCTTCTTTGACATGGAGGGCTTCCCATATTTCAAAGAAGGCGGGCTTGAGTACCTCTTCGGCAACTGGACACGCGAGGAAGAGTTCAAGGAGTTCTGGGCCGTAGATCGCAGAACCGAGAAGATTGCCTTCATCAACTTCATGACTTGGCTTTACAACCGCATGATGGAGAACCCAAACGCTCACATCTATCACTACGCGTCCTATGAAAGAACCGCCCTAAATAGGCTTGCAAACCGCTATGCGGTAGCGGAGCGAGAACTTGCTCAACTCGAGGCAGAGCACAGGTTTGTTGACCTGTATCCCGTAGTCACCAAGAGCGTTCGAGTAGGTGAACCAAAGTACTCAATAAAGAACCTAGAGAGACACTACGAGTTCAAAGAGCGAGCTGGGGTAGAAGCCGGTGACGAGAGTATCGAAGAGTTCGTCGGGTGGAGAGACCTTGAGGAAAAGCTCACCTCAGGTGTTGAACTTGAGGATCGGGCTCAAACAACCCAGGAGGCAAAGAAGGTCTTCAACCGCATACGCGACTACAACATCGAGGATGTCCAATCCACGATGGAGCTCTATGACTGGTTATTGAAATTCGAAGGCGCCGCAACCAAGCCTTGGGAATCACTGTTTTACGTTTCGGAAGAAGAAGCAGCTGGTCAACTGACAGCCAAGCAAATCAAACTCATGGACCTAGAGCGAGATACTGCATACCTTCTCGACCCCGTAAGAGACTATGAAAAGGGCCTAGATCCAGAGATGGACAAACAGGTGGCCGCCTGGGAAGCGCTTGCTCACTCAATCCTTTTCTACATGCGTGAAGACGTGATGTTCTGGACCAACCTGAACATCCGCATGACCCTCGACGATGAAGACCTCACTCAGGATCGCGAAGCGATGGTTGTCACCGAAGCTAGGGAAATTGACCTTGACGGTTTGGAGTTGGCGGCAGGGCACACGGGTCAATATCAGATCGAGGTAGACCCGGAAGAACTATTCCGTCCGAAAGCGGGTACCCCGATTGCCATCCGCTACGAGAGCGAACCTGGAGTAGTTCGCTTTGACTTTGGCAAAGTTGATGCTTTGGAAAATGGAGTCTTGACCTTCTCAAGAAACCCCAAAGATCCAGAGTCTTTGAAGCACAGCCCATCAGCAATCTTTGATGTCACCAAATACAACACCACCGGCAAAGAGCACTCCCTGCTTGAAACCGCAAAGGAGATAACTTCTGTTTGGGGAAGCCCCTTCTCAGAGCCACCTCGCGGTTATCCGATCCTGGATCTCCTGCTTCGCAAGGAACCTCAGTTTGTTGACTCCAAGCCTCTAATGCAACCAGACAAAGAGGACTACCTGCCTGCACTTATTGATGCTGCAGATCGCATGCAACGTTCGGCGATTGCGGTTCAAGGCCCTCCGGGAACAGGAAAGACCTACCTCGCCTCGAGATTGATTAAACACCTCGTGGAAAGCGACAAGAGAGTAGCTGTGGGCACCAATTCCCATGCCGCTGTAGAGAATCTCTTAGATGAGTGCATCGCTGCCGAGATGGAACCACTACAAGTTGTAAAGGTCTTGGACTCAGGAACACCTGAGGACTACAAGTGGACTGCACTCAAGGGAGCCTCACAGCTCTCCACTGCGTTGAGAAAAAGCATGGGGGGTCTAGTCATGGGTGCTACTTCCTTTGGACTTTGCAATAAGCAGATTCGAGAGCACCACTTTGACTACCTAATTATTGATGAGGCGGCGCAGTACTCGCTGGTTGATCTGATTGCTGCCTCTGGCATTGCAGACAACATCATTCTCTTTGGTGACCCCCAGCAACTTGCCCAGGTTGTTCAAGCGGTCCACCCTGGCGGAGTTGAGAACTCCGCACTTGGGCACTTCATCGGAGATCACGCGATCTTGCCAGATGGTCTCGGCTATTTCGTTGAGGTGACCAGACGAATGCACCCGAATCTAACCGAGGCTGTTTCATGGCTTTCCTATGAGGGACGACTTCGGTCGATAGAGAAGACCAAGCTGAATATCGTGCCTGGAATCGAACCGGGTCTACACAAGATTGTGCTTGATCACTCTGTTAACTCAACCCACAGCCCTGAAGAGGTTGAGGAAGTTGTCAGACTTGTTGGCAAGCACATTGCCGATGTTGGACCCGAAGAGATCATTGTCGTCGCCCCCTACAACAACCAGGTGAATGCCATTCGCAAGGCACTGGACCAAGCAGGGTTTCAAGAGGTCCAGGTCGGCACTGTTGACAAGTTCCAAGGACAAGAGGGAATGATCGTCATTGTTAGCCTTGCCTGCTCCTCAGCCGATGACGCACCAAGGGGTCTGGACTTCTTGCTTGATCGAAACAGGTTGAATGTTGCAATAAGTAGGGGTAAGAGTGTTTGCTACCTAATCCACTCAAAGCACCTACTGTCCGCAAGCTTTAGGACGCTGGAGGATGTGAAGTCGGTGAGCAGGTTGGCAGGGCTCAAGTTTTGACCTAGCTTCGAGGTCCAACCCGACAACCCAAAAAGACCTATGTGTGGACCATGCTCAGTGATTGGCGATTATCGCAAAATCGTAGTGCGAAGGTCCCGCTTTCTTGAATGCTGTGGTGCCATCCAGCATCCTTTTGAGGGGTAGATCCCCTAGGACCTCAAGGTAACAAGATTTGCCGGCAGCGTAGGTGGAGTTGATCACTCCGAGTGCATCACGAATAGCCCCTGCTGCCTCCAGTAGTGACAGTCGGCCCCTCGAGTATGTAAGTTCTCTTTTGTGCCGAAAAGGCTGAAAGCCGACGGCTGCCCAAGCTGCAAAAAGCTGCTCCTCTTCAAGTTCCTCCGGGAGTGGCCCCATGAAGCTGATTTGATAAGAGAGTCCGTCATCCGGAAATAAAAGCGATGGCACATTGCCAATTACTAGACCCGGATAGTCGGAACCCAAGGCCGGATGTCTTGATGGGCAAAATCCAATTATGAACAGGTCATCGTCCTCAAGCAACGCAGTTCGAGCAGCAAGCACCTCCACCACGGCCTCCCAGTTGAGGTTTCTTGGTGCCTCTGAAGATTTACGACTCAGTAAGAATTCAAAGAACTTATGCAACTGGCTCCTCTTTGCGGTTTTTTCTCGGCCCCGTCTTGAACAAGCTCTGATTGGCGACCTCGTGGATTAGATGCCTGACTCTCTCAATTCGCTCTAGCTCGGGTTTGTTCTCTCCCCAAAGATTTGGATCGATTTCTGCAAACGTGGCGTTGGCTTCCTCTAGATTTCCAAGTTCCAAAAGACACTCCGCCAGGTTCAACCTGGCAGTGTTGGCTCCTTTGTCGTCCTCATAGACAATGGTTCTAGCCAGCAGATCACGCCAGAGTGCCTCTGCATCAGCCCATAAGCCTGCAATCATCAGACGGTCGGCAATAACAGATTCGACCACGATGACATTAATCTGCTCACCCGCAGCCTCAAAATATGCGGCGACTCGGTCAAGCATTCCTTCGGCTTCCTCCGGAACATCTTCGTGGTCTCGATAGATAAGTGAGACTGCCAACTGAGTTTCGGCAAGGGCCGCTCTTGAGTAATCCTCATTTGATCTGAAGTAGGCGATTGCATCCCGAAGCGGCTTTTCAGCTTGCAAGAACTTCTCTGCATAGTTCAGGGTCCAACCAAGCCGATACTGCGTGTAGGCGATTCGATCTTCAACCTCTAGAAACTTAAATACATTGAGCGAGTCTTGGAGGTGCATGATTGCTTGGTCAAAATCACCAAGCTCGATTAGCGCAGCTGCCATCCGCTCCTTGGCTCGCGCTGCACCAAAGGAATCGCCATCTCGCTGGAAGAGATTGAAGGCACGGATAAAGCATTCGAGCGCTCTGGTCTGTTTCCCCATCACGCCCAGCAGATCTCCCATTGCCAGAGCATTAATTCCAGCCTGCGACTCCTCCTCAGCTTCATCAAATGCATCAACCGCGAGCTGATAGGCCTCTATTGCTTCTTCGTAGCGCAAGAGAACAGAAAGCGAATCCCCCAGCGGTCCTGCGCTATAGCCAATAATCACTGGGTCGTGAGCCGTTAGACCCCGATCCAAAGCAGTCTGGAGAACATCTCTGGCTTCTTCATACTCGCCCAGTGAGTACAGGCAGTAGCCATAGCTGTAATTGGCACGGCCGATTTCAGAGTCTTTCTCTAGACCGATAAAGAGATCTAAAGCCGAACCATAGAGATTCTTTGCAATCTTCCAGTCCTGGCGAGATCTGGCTCGGTGGGCCAGATCTAGTAGGGCATCAGCCCGAACATTTGAGTCCTCAGAGCGGGATTGGGTCCACAGCTCCTCTTCGGGAACTTCATCGAGATTGGACATCTTTGCCACCTTCCTGCTTGGTTTGTGCCCCTTCCTTTACCCGCTTTTGCGCCTCATAGCGCTGCAGTGGGTTGCTGATTTCCCGGTCCTTGGGAAGAAAAAACTGCCTGGGAAAAATCATTCTCGACCTAAACATCTGCCCCTCCGTTTTGCATCGAATTGAGCAAGGTTACTTAGAGGGGGTGACATTTATTCTTGAGGGCTGTTCTTGCATCAAAATTCTTGGAGCAAGACTCTGGCTCACAGAGCTCATGGAAAGAGACAACCTAGATCTAACAGCAGCAATGTTCTCTGAGTCACAGGCCAGAGTCATTGTCTCTGTTGGCAGACAAGATGATGTTAAGTTCCAATTGGAGCTAGTAGACCCTCGGCATGCAGAGGTTGCAAGGCCCAGACTTCAGCTCCCAGCCGGGTCCCGGTCTGCCACAGCTCTCACACATCATCACCATCTTGCTCTTGCTAGCCGCGTGATTGATTGTGAAGTACACAAGCATCTCGTAGAGATCCCAGTCGCTGTTTTCCTCACCGTCCATCATCAGGGGTATGGAGTACTTGATCTTCCTAACTCCAATCCAGGCTGGCCCAGCGACACTGTCCCAGTTGGTTGTGAGCGAATAGATTCCAAGGAACACCCTGTCATCTTCATCGAGGTAGACATTCACTCCAACGTCTGCCTCAACTGCTGGTGACTTACGCCCCATGAGTCCGTGGTCAAGCTTGATCCAGTTATAAGCATCAAGGAGCGTGTCCAGACCTGCAAGCTCCCCGTTCTCGAGGGCATAATCTAGGTTCATTAGTTGCAGTGGATTAACCTTCGGAAGATCTGAAGGCTTGTTACGCTTCCGTGCCTCCCGAAAGGCGTAGCCGCAATCCTTTTGCCACTCAATTAGCTCAGTTAGCACTAGCGACGATCCTCCAGTTCCTGCTCAGGGTCATACCACGATGGCCACATCTGCCCATCTGGCACCGGGTTGCAGAACCTGTAGAGCAGCATCTCTCCAACCTGAGCCCTGGCCCTCATCAGGACCATCAACTCATGTTCCGGAACCAGCTTCCTTTCGCTCACCTTGAGCGGATTCCGCAGGTTCCAGGCCTTGAGCTCTGGGTTCTTATCAAGGGCAAACTGCCGCTCGAAGTCAACCAGCCGACGCTTCTTGCCGGGACGTTCACGATTCTCAACAAACAAACCGTGAATATGACGAACCCCATAGGAGTAAAACTGCGCAGCAAAATCTATCTGAAGGGTCTGGGTGTTCCAGTAGTACCAAACATCAAACATCGGTTCCATCGGGAATGACTTCCAGTTGTCCTTCAGGGCCAAATACTCCAAATCATCCTTGGAGAACTCGCGGTAGAGGAGCTCGTGCCTAGCTTCAATCATGTAGGCGGCTAGCTTGATGACCTCATCATCCGGAAGCTCAATAAGGCTGACTGAGCGCTCCTCGGTTTTCTTCTCACCGGTTTCACGATTTGTGAGCTCAACCTCAAGGTCAAACTCCGTCTGATAGTTGCGTCCCCCGTGGCCAAATTCATAGTCACAGGTTATGCACTTGTGAGTTGGGTCAAACCCAGGCATCAGGCAGCAGCCACCCAGGATTACATCCTCGGGAGGATTGGCAACCATTCCGTAAAGAATGTCCTTTGCGGCTCCGCCACACTTTGGGCACTTGCCGGCAGTGAATGTCTTGAGATTGGTATCCATATTTGGTGCACCCCCTTCGAATGTGAGAAGACACTATGGGAGGGGTGTGACATTTTTAGCCCTCGAGCGGTTGCATCCGTCCATTGAAATCGAACTTTGGCGCATTAGTAAGCCCCTGGAACCCTGCTTCATACAACTCAGATGCCTCGAAATGGTGATCCCCCAGCCTCATCTCGGCTATAAGCCCTGGACTTAGGTCCGCAAATGGCGCTGTTAGAGCAAGTGGCTTCTCTGTGGCTGCTTCGAGCCACTCCTCGTACTGCTTGGTAAATGTCACGTTCAGCCAGTGGCCGAACTGAAAGGTCTCCAATATTTCGTCAAACCGCCCAGCCACTAGGCCAATCGGGGCAAGAATGCCAGCTCTATCAAGAATCACCCAAACGGCTGGTGGCAGAGGAGCGCGGAGGTGCCACTCTTGGCCACTCCAATCACACATCGTGCAGGCCAAATCTGGATTCATGTCATCGACAATGCAGCCGCCCAAAATGATGTCATCGCGTTCAAAGTCCCTTTCACTGGGCAACCCGTAGACGATTGGAATTGTGTCCCAGCCGCAGATTGGGCATAGCTTTGACTTCTTTTTAGCTTTCACGTACTCCTCTTTTCAGTCTTAGTAACTACCTAGGAACACCAGATCGTGTCCAGCTGCTCATTGGTGGGCAACCGGAACAATGGGTAGACGTGAAAAGTCTCATAAGAGATGTCGGTGCCAAACCTGGCATCGTCAACCTCGCTTGGTAGGCAGTAGCCGACGTGCATCTCGCTCTCGTCGTCCTCGCCTTCCTGTGGCTCATAGTCAGGGTTAGGTATGTACAACCCCATCCACTTATACCCCTTTACCTCGGGACTAAAGTCCTTCTCCAAAACCTCAATGTTTGAAAGCTGTTTAAAGCCCCCCAGCTTGTAGCCAAGTTGCCAGCGATAGCCGTAGCCAATGAAGGGAAAGTATTCGTCTTTTAGATCTAGGCGATAGCTGTCCTCATTCCTAAGGCCAAGCAAGTTGAAAGTCTCAAAGTCAGACACCTGGATAGTCAATAGCTCTTGACTGGAGACTTCGGCAAACTGCGGCTCTATGAAGACGTTCACCATCCCGGTCTTCGTGCTGATAAGCATTGAGTTTCCTTCCGCAGGAAGGGCCGGGGAGAAAGGGAAACCCGGCCCTCCTGCTCAACTAGAAAGGAGGCAACAACAAGCAACCACTTGGAGCTGGCTTTAGGGCTTGCGCCCCTCAGCAAGATTCAAGGTAAGACAGGGGGGTGACATTTTTGACGCCACTGTTTACTAGCGGCTCGCGAAAGTGGCTCCTAGGACTGATTAGCTAATCTCACTCCCAGCTAATCAGGTTTCCTTTCATGTCCACAGCTACCACCCAGTCAGTTAGACCAGACTCCCGAGCAGCCAGAACAGCCTTCCCTCTGAGCGCAATATATTGATCAAATTCAGACCATCCAGAACGAAGAACGGGTTCCAAAATTGCTGGATGGCTCGGGGTGGCCCAGCCACCCATTCCCTGAGCCGCGATTCTTAGCATGTTTGCCATAGGCAACACCTCTTGAACCTCTTGATTGTGAATTGGAAAGTTTTCGTCTTGGAGCTCCTCGTGATGCATTTCAATAAACGGAGATAAGCCGCCC
>NZ_JBASXC010000047.1:0-6632 GCF_049276775.1 Rhodoluna sp. | reverse complement strand
TGCAGCTAGGTCTGTTGAGCGTATTGGCTTCCGGAGGGGCTGGCCCCGGCAGGCTCTCCGAGGTCGGGGTAAATCCCTTGAACCTGATGCTGGTTAGCTTCGTCGAAGTGTTCGTTGTTGCGACTCTGGCAGCGTTTTATAGCGCGAGGCCAACCGAGGCCGCCGTCAAAAAATCCAAAACGGTAAACTAAAAAAATGCTTTCGGTCGTGGTTCTAATATCTGGTTCCGGATCGAATCTCCTAGCCCTTTTGAAGGCTGCTGAGAACCCCCTCTATCCGGTTCGCATCCTTGCGGTTGGCTCTGATAAGGCAGCCGAGGGGTTGGCCCACGCTGATTTGTTTGGTGTTCCAACATTTGTCGTTGAGCCAGAACGCTTCGATGGTGTTGAGAGTTGGTCGGATAAGTTGAAAGAGAATATCCTGCACTTCAACCCAGACCTTGTGGTTTTGGCCGGCTTTATGAAAATACTTCCACCCAGTTTTGTTGAGGCCTTTGGGTCTAACATTTTGAACACCCACCCGTCTCTTCTGCCGCTCTTCCCAGGTGCTCACGCGGTGCGTGATGCACTGGCTGCCGGAGTTCGTGAGACCGGTGTGACAATTCACGTTGTTGACAACGGTGTTGATACTGGACCAATCATCGCTTCAAAATCCGTCACCGTAATGCCTGCCGATGACGAAGCCACCCTTCACGAGCGCATTAAGGTTGTTGAGCGCGAGCTACTTGTTGAAACAGTTGCCGGCATTGCTGAAAAACGAATTGAACTGGCGAAAATTTAGCGGGGAATCATGGACAGTAAATACAAGGCAGCGGACTATCGCCACTTCGATAAAGTGCCCGTCAAGCGAGCACTGATTTCTGTCTCCGACAAGACCGGCCTCATTGACCTAGCTACGGCACTCGTGGAAAGTGGTGTTGAAATTGTTTCAACCGGCTCCACCGCCAAGACAATCGCCGAGGCTGGAATCAAAGTTACCGAGGTGGCGGAAGTCACCGGCTTTGAAGAAACTCTAGATGGAAGGGTGAAGACGCTTCACCCTTCAATTCATGCCGGACTACTTGCCGACCTGAGGTTGGTTCAGCACGTCGAGCAACTGGATGCCCTGCAGGTCAAGCCGTTTCAGCTATTGGTTGTGAACCTGTATCCGTTTGTTGAGGCAATCAACAAAGGCGCTACCGGCGAAGCCGCAATTGATCAAATCGACATCGGTGGACCGGCCATGGTTCGCGCAGCCGCCAAGAACCACGCCAACGTAGCAATTATTGTTGACCCGGCCAAGTACCCGGAAATCATTCAAGCAATCGGCTCGGGTGGAACCAGCCTCAAGCAGCGCAAAGAGCTAGCTCTTTTGGCCTTTTCACACACAGCCAGGTACGACACCGCCGTCTCCAACTGGATGGCGACATCGCTAGAGGACGCCTGGAAGTCGGACGCTGGGAGAACCGACCACGACGAGAGCAAGAACCCGGGCTTTACTAAAAACCTTGATCTCAAGGCCACACTTTCCTCGGTGCTTCGCTACGGAGAGAACTCTCACCAGGCGGCTGCCCTGTACAAGGTAGAGGGAATCGATTCCTCGCTTGGCATTGCTCAAGCTAAGCAATTCGGTGGGAAAGAGATGTCTTATAACAACTTTGTCGACGCCGACGCCGCACTTCGGGCAGCCTATGACTTTAACGAACCAGCCGTTGCCATCATCAAGCATGCCAATCCTTGTGGTATCGCAATCGGTTCTGCCGAATCACAAGATCCCATTGCGGATGCTCACGCAAAAGCGCACTTCTGTGATTCGGTTTCCGCCTACGGAGGAGTCATTGCTGCGAATCGACCTGTCACTCTAGAAATGGCAAAACAGGTTGCCGACATTTTCACCGAGGTTATTGTTGCACCGGGATATGACTTCGAGGCGCTTCAGCTTCTTCTAACCAAAAAGAACCTAAGGGTGTTACAGCTTCCGCCGAATTACTCGAGGGAGCCAAGGGAGATAAAGCAGGTATCCGGAGGATTGCTGGTCCAAGAGGTCGACAGCTTCGAAAACTTCTCAGACAAGAACTGGAATCTCGTGACTGGTGCCAAGGCCGATCCTCAAACAAGAGCAGACCTTGAGTTCGCTTGGCGTGCAGTTCGCTCGGTAAAGTCAAACGGAATTTTGCTTGCCAAAGACGGAGCATCGGTTGGAATTGGTATGGGTCAGGTCAACCGGGTTGATTCTTGCGAGCTGGCGGTTTCGAGAGCCGCCGGACGTGTCAGAGACACGGTTGCTGCCAGCGATGCCTTTTTCCCATTCGCTGACGGACTAGAGGTATTGCTTCGCGCGGGGGTAAAGGCGGTTGTTCAACCCGGAGGTTCGGTTCGCGACGAAGATGTAATCGCAGCAGCCAAAGCTGCCGGGATTACGATGTATTTCACGTCCGAGCGCCACTTTTATCACTAGCAGCAGCGAAACTGAGCTCGGCTAACCCGTGTTAGCCTAAAAAGCTGACCAAAGCGGTCTGGCGGAAGGCTCCATAAGCTCGTTGAGTAATACACAAGGCACTCTAAAAACCCTTTTTAGAATTTTGCCCTACGCCAAAAAGGCCATTCCGAGGCTACTTCTTGGCGTAATTGCGGCAATCAGTGCCCATTCGGTGGCTCTTTCCATACCCCAGGTTCTTCGAGAACTCATTGATGAACTGGCTGAGCTTGGAACACTAGAGAATCTCTACTTCTTAGTTGCTCTGGTTTTTGGCATGGGCCTTTTGGAAGCTTTCTTGGTTCTTCTGCGTCGCTGGTTGGTTTTGGTTCCGGTGACCGGTGTTGAATCTAAGATGAGGGCAAACCTCTATAGAAAACTTCAAGACCTGCCGGTTAGTTTTCACGATCAGTGGCCATCGGGGCAACTACTTTCTCGAGCCACTCAAGACCTAGGGCTTATTCGCCGCTGGCTTTCTTTCGGTTTGGTTTTGTTAATCGCTAACGCTGCAACTATCGCAATTGGTCTTGCGGTGCTGTTTAGCTTCAGCTGGATACTCGGAACCATATTCTTTGTTGTTTCGATCCCAATTTGGATCAAGGGTTTCAGGTTTGAATCCGGCTACGGCAAAATCACTAGGCAGTCGCAAGATCAAGCGGGGGACCTAGCAACCGCAGTTGAAGAATCAGTTCACGGTATCAGGGTGCTAAAAGCTTTTGGTAGGGGAGAGTTTGCGGCTCAAAAATTTGCTGAAGGTGCCACCGACTTACGCTCAACAGAACTAAAAAAGGCTGGACTTATCGCAAACATGTGGGCATACCTTTTGTTTCTTCCAGAAACCGCCCTCGGATTATCGATGCTGGCTGGAATACTTTTGGTTGCCGAAGGATCGCTCACGGTCGGGGGGATGGTGGCATTTTTTGCAACCGCAACAGTGCTTCGCTGGCCAACCGAATCAATCGGTTTCTTGCTAGCTCTCACTCTCGATGCCAAGACTGCCATCTCAAGGCACTTTGAGGTAATCGATGAGCCGGTATCAATCAAGGACCCTGCGGATCCAAAGACCATCAAGAACCCCGAGGGCAAGCTGGAGTTCAAGGATGTTCACTTTAGCTATCCGGACCAAAAACAAGGCTCTGCCTCCTTGCTTAGCGGGGTAAACCTGTTGCTCAATCCGGGCGAATCAGTTGCCCTGATTGGCATTACGGGATCCGGGAAGACCACTTTGACGGCACTCACCACCAGGCTATTTGAGGTCACACAGGGTGCCATTGAGCTAGACGGCATAGACATTAGGTCGCTAACCAGGTCAGAGCTTCGAACCCACATCGCGATGGCCTTCGAGGACGCGACTTTATTTTCCAGCTCGGTTCGCGACAACGTTCTATTGGGAAGACCCGATGCCACAGATGAAGAATTAGCCGAAGCTCTCGAGATCGCCCAGGCCCATTTTGTTTACGATTTGCCCGACGGTGTTGAGACCAAGATCGGGGAAGAGGGACTGTCTCTTTCCGGAGGACAACGTCAGCGCCTAGCACTTGCTCGAGCGGTCGTCGCAAAGCCCGCGGTCTTGGTACTGGATGATCCGCTCTCGGCACTTGATGTTGACACCGAGGCGATGGTAGAAAGTGCGCTTCGTACCGTGCTTGCCAAAACCACAGCGCTGATTGTTGCTCATCGGCCCTCCACTGTTCAATTAGCTGATCGAGTTGCACTTCTTCAGGATGGAAAAATCGTTGCCTTCGGCAAGCATGCTGAGCTACTTATTTCTAGTCCGGAATATCGCTTCGTGGTTTCTTCCCTCGAAGCTGAGGCAGATTCGAATCGAGTATCACCATGAGCATGCAGGGAGTAAAGGGTGAGGACAAGATCATCCTCGACAGGGAGGAATCCAAGGCTCTAAAGCTTCGCTCTCGCGCGCTACTTTTTTCTTTGATTCATCCGGTTCGCAACAGACTGTTGTTGAGTTTGTTCGTTGTGATCTTGTCGCAGATGCTTCGAGTGGCGGGCCCTGCACTAATTGCCCTGGGAATTGACTGGGCGCTACCCGCAGCAATTAGGCAAAACACCACACCACTATTTCTAGTTGTCGGCGGGTATCTTTTTGCTGCGCTTGCTACCGCATCACTGATCAGTTGGTTCCTAAGGTTTGCGGCAAAGATTAACCAGGATGTTCTGCTGGATCTTCGGCAGCGAATCTTTAAGCAGACCCAGCGCCTCTCCATTGAGTTTCACGAAAAATACACCTCTGGTCGGGTTATCGCGAGGCAAACCAGCGACCTAGACGCCATCAAGGAGCTTTTGGCCTCCGGAGGCAATGAAATGATCGCGGGCGTGTTCTATATGCTCTTCACCGCCTCAGCTCTATTGCTTTTGGACCCCTCGAGCTTTGGAATTCTGGTGATGAGCTGGCTGCCGCTTTTCTTCTTGACGAAGTGGTTCCAGGTCAATTCGAGACTCAAATTCCGACAGTCCCGAGTAGCCTCGGCCTCTCTGATTGTGAACTTCGTTGAGACCATGACCGGTATCCGCGCAGTCAAGGCCTTCCGCAAGGAAAAGGCCAACCAGTCTCTGTATGAGGTTTTGAGCGAGGACTATCGGGACGTGACCGTCAAGGTCATTCAGCTCTTTGGTTACTTTGGTCCCGGTTTACTTCTGATTGGCAACATGACAGTTGCCACCATTTTGCTGTTCGGTGGAACTAGGGTCTTGGCCGGCGAACTTGGAATTGGAGTTCTAACCGCGGCGATTATCTACGCCAGGAGATTTTTTGATCCGATGGAAAACCTCGCGATGTTCTATAACTCCTACCAGTCGGCGAATTCATCCCTGGAAAAAATCTCCGGCGTGCTGGAAGAAAAGCCGACCGTCTTAGAATCTAAGACCCCGGTAAATCTCGGCGAGATAACGGGACGCATCACCTTCAATAATGTTTCGTTTAATTATTCAAACGATGTCAAGGTGCTAAAGGACATGCAACTCGAAATTCTCCCGGGACAAACCGTTGCTCTGGTTGGAACAACCGGCGCGGGTAAATCCACCATCGCAAAACTGGTTGCCAGGTTCTATGACCCAACAGCCGGTGAGGTATTACTTGATGAAATAAACCTTCGAGAGGTTTCAAGTTCAGAGCTCAGAAGCAAAGTTGTGATGGTAACCCAAGAGGCCTACCTGTTCTCCGGTTCGGTTGCAGACAACATCGCCCTTGGTAAGCCAGATGCAACACCGGAAGAAATTGAGGCCGCCGCCAAGGCGGTCGGCGCCCATGATTTCATCATGGAGCTACCCGATGGTTACTCAACCGATGTCAATAAGCGCGGGGGACGAGTAAGTTCCGGTCAAAGGCAACTGATTTCTTTTGCCCGGGCGTTTATCGCCGATCCGGCCGTGTTGATCTTGGATGAGGCAACCAGCTCACTGGATGTTCCGTCCGAGCGTTTGGTTCAGCAGGGTCTAAAGACCCTGCTAAATTCTCGAACCGCGATAATCATCGCTCACCGTCTTTCGACAGTGTCCATTGCCGATCGGGTGCTGGTTTTGGAGCACGGAAAGGTCATCGAAGATGACACCCCGGAGAAACTGATTTCGGGCACGGGTAAGTTCTCCAAGATGCATAAAGCTTGGAAAGATTCCCTGGTTTAGGGGGCCGAGAGCCCCAAGAGACGAAGGCCCCGGCCGATTTTTAAGTAGTCTAGAGGGGTTTGGAAAATGCAAAAAAAGGAAGAAAAATAGAATATGGAAAAGATCAAGGTTGTTGGCAAAGTAGTAGAGCTTGACGGCGATGAAATGACCAGAATCATCTGGCAGAACATCAAGGACTCCCTGATTTTGCCCTTTCTCGATGTTGATCTCGAGTATTACGACCTCTCCGTCCAAAACCGTGATGCGACTGATGATCAGGTGACCATCGACGCAGCTCACGCCATCAAAACTCACGGCGTTGGAGTTAAGTGCGCAACCATTACACCCGACGAGGCCAGAGTCGAAGAGTTTAAGTTGAAGAAGATGTGGAAATCCCCTAACGGGACCATCAGAAATATTCTTGACGGCGTTGTTTTCCGCGAGCCAATCATTATCTCCAACGTGCCAAGACTTGTTCCCGGATGGACAAAGCCGATAGTTATCGGTCGTCACGCCCACGGAGATCAGTACAAGGCAACCGATATTAAGATTCCCGG
>NZ_JBASXC010000046.1:0-7610 GCF_049276775.1 Rhodoluna sp. | reverse complement strand
TGGAAGGCTATACCGGGGGCGAACCGGTATCGCGCGTATGGTGCTCGAAGCCAAGGTTCCGGTGATTCCGGTTGCGATGATCGACACTGAAAAGGTCCAACCAATTGGCAAGCGCCTACCGCGGGTTAGAAGAGTCGGGATTGTCTACGGCAAGCCGCTTGATTTCTCTAGATTCGATGGCATGGAGGGCGACCGAATTGTTTTGCGGGCGGTCACCGACGAAATTATTTACGAGCTCAAGAAAATCAGCGGCCAGGAGTATGTAGACCAGTACGCCTCAACAGTGAAGGAAAAGCAGGCTGCACCTGCTAGGTAATAAACGATGAACGAACCAAACATCCAAGCCGATCCTGCTGTGCTGAAAGGTCTTGACAACTACAAGAATCTGCCTGCGATGCAGCAGCCAACCTGGACCGATGAGGCAAAGCTCAAGGCAGCTCGCGACGAGCTAGCTGTTTTACCACCACTTGTTTTTGCGGGTGAGGTGGACACTCTTCGCTCTCGGCTTGCCGCCGCAGCCGAAGGTAAAGCGTTCCTTCTGCAGGGCGGCGACTGCGCCGAGACATTTGCCGATGCAACCGCTGATCGAATCAGAAATCGTGTGAAGACTATTTTACAGATGTCGGTTGTTTTGATGTACGGAGCATCGATGCCGGTAGTGAAAATGGGTCGCATGTCTGGCCAGTTCGCAAAGCCAAGATCCTCCGATACCGAAACGCGTGGGGATGTAACCTTGCCGGCTTACCGTGGGGACGCGGTGAACGGCTACGAGTTTACGTCCGAGTCGAGAGCGACTGATCCGAGCCGAATGGTTCGCGCCTACCACACCTCGGCTTCAACGCTCAATTTGATCCGCGCTTTCACAACCGGTGGGTTTGCTGACCTGCGTTCGGTGCACGAGTGGAACAAGGGATTTACCGACAACCCCGCGAATGTACGCTACGAGCAGTTGGCGGCAGAAATTGATCGCGCGATAAGGTTCATGGACGCCTGCGGGGCTGACTTTGAAGCGCTCAAGGCTACAGAGTTCTACGTCTCCCACGAGGCGCTGTTATTTGACTACGAGCGCCCTATGACCAGGATTGACTCGAGAACCGGCAACCCCTACGCCACGAGCGGTCACTTTTTGTGGGTTGGTGAGAGAACCAGGCAAATCGATGGAGCTCACATCGATTTCATGTCCCGAATTAGAAACCCAATCGGTGTGAAGCTCGGTCCCGCAACCGAGGTTGCAGATGTTATGGCACTTATCGAAAAGCTAGACCCAAATCGCGAGCCGGGAAGGCTCACCTTCATCACTCGAATGGGTGCCGGTCAAATCAGGGACAAACTTCCAAAGCTCGTTGAAGCGGTAAAGGCAAGCGATGCAAAACCGCTTTGGATTACCGATCCCATGCACGGCAATGGCATGACAACCAAAAACGGCTACAAGTCGAGAAGATTCGATGACGTTATGGATGAAGTTGCTGGCTTTTTTGACGTTCACCGTCAAGCTGGAACTTTCCCGGGAGGCATTCACATTGAGCTAACCGGTGACGATGTCGCCGAGTGCCTCGGTGGTTCTGAAATGATTGATGAGAAGACTTTTGAATCGCGCTACGAGTCACTTTGTGATCCGAGACTAAATCACATGCAGTCGTTGGAACTTGCTTTCTTGGTATCTGAGGCTTTAGCTAAGCGCTAACGAGAAACTATGGTGACGCTGTCACCAACGCGTAGTTCACTACCGGTAGTGGGTCTTTGACTTCTAACCTGGGCAATTCCAAAATTTGAAGATAGCTGGTTAGTGTCGATTACGACTCGGAGTCCTAAGTCCTCAAGCAAGGTTTTGGCAGCCGCAATGGTTTCACCCACAACATTTGGCATGATTACGATCTCAGGACCCTTTGAAATTTCCAGAGTCACTCGGCCGCCTTCCGGTAGTGGCGTTTTAGTAAGAACTAGTCCAACGGCCGATCCGCTGGGCACCTCGTTGTTGAAAACTTCCGACTCATCGACTCTGAGCTCTAATTGAGCTAGTAGCGATCTGGCTTCCTCGCCGGGAAGCCCCGCAATCTCCGGTAGCGGCCCTAGCGAGACCAAGATATCTATTACGCTGCCCTGATTCAGGATTGCCCCAGCCTCGGCGGACAATCCAAATACCTGACCAGTTGGCTCCTGGGCGAAGAAATTACTGATGCTCCCGGGTGTAAAGCCGCTATCAGTAAGCAGCGATCTTGCTTCCTGAGAGCTAAGACCGATTGCATCTGGGACCCTTAGTTGCTCGGGTCCCAGGGACAGGTAGATGGTCACACTCGAACCCTTGAAAACCCTCGAACTGGCTTCTGGATCCGTTCTCGTGACTTCACCTTCTGGAACCGTTGCGCTATTTTCCTCGGCTTGATCGATAACTAGCTGGAGGGGAGAAAGAGCTTCCGTGGCAGCTTCCAGGGTTCGGCCCGTGAGATCGGGAATCACGGCAAGCCCGCCCGGTCCCGATGAAAACCACCAGCCTGCACCCCCTCCGCCCAAGATTGCAAGCAGTGTGAAAAAGGTGAGCCAAATCTTTGAACGCCCGTTGGCTTTTTGGAGCTTGGTTGTGAATTCAGATCCAAGCTCAGCTGACTCGAGGGCTTCGAATGAAATAACCTCGGTTGCTCCCGCTGGAGTGATGAACTCATCTTCAAAATCGATTCGGGCAGTCTTGTCTATCTGCTGCAGTGAGGTGGAAAGCCCTCTCGAAAGATCTGCTCTCGCCCGCGAGATAACCGGAAGAAGCGTCTCTGCCGAGGCGGGTCGATGAGCTGGATTTCTCGCGGTTGCCCACAAAACAATTTCATCCATTAACTCAGGTATGTCTGCTTTGAAGCTTGAGGGAGCGGGGATGTTGTCGTTGGCGTGCTGGTAGGCAATTTGCACCGCTTGCTCACCCTTGTAGGGCTGTGAACCGGTGAGCATTTCAAAGATCATTACCCCCAGCGAGTACACATCGCTTCTGGCGTCGGCTTGACCGCGAAGCACTAATTCGGGAGACAGGTATGCAACGGTTCCGACCACTGAACCGGTTTGGGTGTGCTGCGTAATTGCCCTGGCGAGCCCGAAGTCTCCCAGTTTTACCTTTCCACCATCGGATAAAAATACGTTTTCGGGCTTTAGGTCTCGGTGCAAAATTCCTGCTGCGTGAGCCGCCGCCAGCCCCTGGGTTAAAGGTTCAATGATTTCCAAGGCCCGGTTAGCATCCAACGCTCCGAAGTCATTCATGGCATCACGCAAGGTAATACCTGGAACGTATTCCATAACAAGGAAAATTACGTCCCCGTCTGATCCCTGGTCAAAAACGTTAACCAGGTTCGGGTGTGAAAGCTTGGCGGAGACCTTTGCTTCTCTTCGAAACTTATCCACGAAGGATTTATCCCTGGCAAGGTGAGGGTGAATCACCTTTAGGGCAACCTCTCGCTCGAGCACATTATCGTGAGCCAGATAAACACTGGCCATGCCACCCTCGGCTAAGAGGGACCGAACCAGGTAGCGAGAGGCAATCAACTGCCCAGCTAGGTTAGCCATGACTGCTTCCTGATTCGATCAGGTCAAACCAGCTCCAGGCCGATAATTCCCACTTCTGGTATGCCTCTGGAAAAGCTGAAATCTGCACGGCCTGAGCGGCACGGGTTAGTGGCATGCTCTGCCAATTATTTATGTCCAGAAGGCCTCGGACTTTTCCAAAGTTTGGACCGGTTGGTCCACCGAAGAATGCCCTTGCTGAATACTCGGGATCCATGATTTGGGCAACAGTACCCCAACCCTTGCTCGGTCTTTGCTGAAACAACCCAATTGAATCTCGGTCACCGAAGTTGATATTAACAAGGCTCGACTCCTGAATCGCCGTGGCCAAGGCGATGGCAATTCCATAGTCACTTACGCCTAGGCTTTTTCCAACCCGATGAATAATTTCTGCGTTTGATCGCATCTCGGGAGTCATTATCGTGATGCTGGGGCAGTGGCTTATCTCGTGAACGCCCGGGATGCTCAAGCGTTGACCGACGTAGATGGTGCTGGACCAGCTAAGTGAGTTGGCACTGAGGACCGATTGAGTGCTGACCCCGTAGACGGCTGCAATTCGACTTACCGTTTCACCCGCTCGCACGGTGTGGAAGCCGTGAACGGAGCAGGCGCCTGAGGGACGCATCGGATCAACTGTTGAAATCTCATCGCTTAGCGTGCTGGCGCCAGGTGTTGGGACTGGAATAGCTGGGTTTGCAATTGGGGCAACGGCAACCGTTGGATTGCTCTCTCGCGCAACCGGCTTTAGGCTCAGCACTTGACCGACGTAAATGATTGAGCTACTTGATAAGCCATTCAAATCTCGAAGAGCAGAAAGGCTCAGTGCGAAGCGCTTACCAATGGACTTGAGTGTGTCCCCGGCTTGCACCTGATAGCTCTCGGGTGCGTCTAGAGCCGGTTTGGGAGTTTCCAAAATCTTCGCAACTCTGAGCACTTGACCCGGGAAAATTATGGTGCTTGAGGAAATACGATTCACTGCGGTTAGTTCTTGAAGCGTTAGGCCATGCCTTTTGGCTATCGAGGAAAGATTGTCCCCGGCTTTTACTCGGTAACTTTCAACTTCCGACTTCTTTGGCGAAGCACCCGATAGCTTTAGGGTTTGTCCAACCCGAATCAGAGAAGTCGGGCCCAAATTATTGAGTCTGGCAATTTTTGAAATTGAGACCCCGAAGCGCTTGGCGATTTGGGTGACGGTGTCGCCGGATTTGACTCGGTAGCTCGCAATGGGCTTGGACTGCTTTACCTCAGGTATTGCGCCGGTGACCTCTGAAGCCGTCGAGGCGGAAGCGACCTCCTCGGAGTCGGAGTTTTTCTGTATCTCAGAGCTTGGGGAGGCGGTGGCTGGAATTTCCCCGAGGACAGGGGAGGCCATTGCCAGGGGTACGGAAAACATCGCCAACTTCTTTGGCAATTTTGATTTATCTGAGCGATCCATAGGCAACCCAAGCTTCACACAGCTCCAATGGTTATTCCCTGAACCGGCTGGGGTGTGGCAGTCTTGTAGGGTGACTAACGATTTGGACCAGGTCAGCAATTGGCTGACGATAGTGGAAACCGCTGACCTACTTGGTATCCCCAAGGGCAAGGTCAATCGGCTATTAGAAGAAAACACCCTCGTTGCGGTAAAGCGGGAGGGTCAGCTGATGATTCCGGCCGACCTAATCGTAGATGGGGAGCCGCTGCCCTCGCTTCGCGGGACCATAATTATGTTGCAGGATTCCGGCTACAGCATCGAAGAATCGGTGGCTTGGTTGTTTTCCCACTCCGAGGTCCTCGGGCAAACCCCACTGCAGTCGCTGCTTGAGGGAAAGAAGGCGCCGGTTCGGCGCCTTGCCCAGATGCTCGATATCTAAGAATCTAAGCCTGGCGGTTGATCACTTTTTCGGCCATAGATTTCAGGTGTGCCATGGCTTGAGGCTCTAGCTCGATTTGATTCAGCGCAGCCATTGCCTGCTCAGATAGCTCGCTGATGGTCCGTTCAACCTTTTCCAGAGCGCCGGAGCCAATGATGGTCTGCTGCAAAAAAGCCACCTGTTCATCGGTGAGCTCTCGAGAAGAGAGCATCTCGTCAAATAGTTTCCCAACCGAGTTAGATAGCGATGCTCTGGTGTAGCCAACCAGGACAGTGCGTTTTCCTTCTCTTAGGTCATCACCGGCCGGCTTACCGGTGACGGCAGGGTCCCCAAATACACCCAGTACGTCATCCCTAAGCTGAAAAGCCATTCCCAGCGGGACCCCGAAGGCGGAGACTTGCCGAAGTTGCTCCGGGGTTGCCCCGGCAAAAGCGGCTCCAATTAGAAGTGGAGCCTCAATTGAATACTTGGCGCTTTTGTACAAAATCACGTTGTTTGCCCGACCCACCGCGTCTTCCACTGGTCTAGTTATGGCGGCGTTTTCCTCCACGATGTCGAGGTATTGGCCCGCCATTACCTCAACTCTCATTCTTGAAAATTCATCACGGCATGCTGCCGAGACATCGAAGCTCGGAGCATTGAGTAGAGCGGTTCCAAAGATCTCGCTACTCCAACCGAGCATCAGGTCACCAACTAAAACAGATCCCGCAACTCCGAATCTCTCGTCCGAACCGGCCCAGGCAGAGGTTGCGTGGAGGGTCTCAAAGCGTTTGTGAACAGCCGGTTGACCTCGCCTGGTGTCGGACTGATCGAGAAGGTCGTCGTGGACCAGAGCCGCGGCGTGGAACATCTCGAGTGATGCCGCAATTCCGACCATCGCCTCGGCTGAGCGAGCCTTCTGCTCCGAGGTCTGGGCTGGGGATACCGGAAGGTGACCGACCCAAGACCAGTAGCAAAAAAGCGCTCGAAAGCGCTTTCCACCCTCAAGGAGCGCTTGGGTGTAATCTACCAGCGGAGAAAGATCGTCTGAAATTGCAGCAAATTCTTTACGCTGGATGGAACAAAACTCATCCAAATGCTCTTGAACCAACTTGAGCAGGGTCTCGGATTCATTCACAACGTATAGCCTAACTAGCTAGAGCGAGTTAGACTGAATAAGAAGGCATCCTAAAGTCAAGGACTTGGAGGAAACAATGGGTCTATCAGAGCACGAGCAAAAGCTTCTAGATGAGCTAGAGCGCGGCCTCATTGAAAGCGACAGCGGCTTTGCGGCAAAAGTCCAACGGGTAGGAAACCCTGCCGGAAAGCTGATCGGCGGCGTCTTGCTAGCGATTATCGGACTCGGAGTACTAGTTGCCGGAGTATTTCTGCAGTTTGCTCCCATTGGTGTCCTGGGTTTCTTAGTGATGCTCGGCGGCTTGGTGGTCGCAACCTCAAACCTTCAGTTGCCAGATATGCCATCTGGCCTTTCCAATCCGGGTTCTGGAAACCAGGGACCCGGACGAAACTTCTTTGAAGACCGCTGGGATAAGCGCCAGGGCGGCTAGAAGCCAGTAAATACCTCAAAAAGACCTCCAACGGGGGGTCTTTTTTTTAGTTACCCGAGCAACACGCCAGTTGGAGTAAATTAGTAGAAAATTCACCCAAAGTGGAGCAAAGTGGTGTATAGTGGAGGAAATCGGCGCAGCTGCCAATTTCACGGGGAAGGGGAATTTGATGCTGCTAGGCACTCACGCCCCCAAGCTGGATGAGAAGGGCCGGGTTATTCTCCCAGCTAAATTCCGCGATGAGCTCTCCCAGGGAGTAGTTCTAACCCGCGGCCAAGACCGCTGTCTATACGTTTTTTCCACCAAGGAATTTGAATCAGTCAACGAGACAATTCGTCAGGCTCCGATCACCAGCAAGCAAGCTCGCGATTACCTAAGAATTTTTCTATCCGGAGCCTCCGACGAGATCCCTGACAAGCAGGGAAGAGTCACTATTCCGCAGGCTCTTCGAAGCTACGCGGGTCTTGGCAAAGAACTTGTTGTAATCGGCGTTGGCTCAAGGGCCGAAATTTGGGATTCAGCTGCGTGGAATCAATACCTCGCCGCTCAAGAAAACAACTTCTCGGAAATATCCGAGGAGGTGGTTCCAGGTCTTTTCTAGCCTCGGTGGCCTGATCTTTCCTTTGACAATCTTCCCCGATGTCAAATAAAGATCAGGTCTCCTTGGGAC
>NZ_JBASXC010000045.1:0-3031 GCF_049276775.1 Rhodoluna sp. | reverse complement strand
CGATCGCACCTGGCCCACAAGGCGCATCACAAAGGCACCGCGCTGGTGCGCGGTGGATCTTCGGGATGGCAACCAGGCCCTGATCGATCCGATGTCTCCGGAGCGGAAGCTCAAGATGTTCCAACTGCTGGTTCGCATGGGCTACAAAGAAATTGAAGTTGGATTTCCATCGGCCAGCCAGACCGATTTTGATTTTGTTCGGGTGCTCATCGAAGAGGGTCACATTCCCGAAGATGTCACCATACAGGTGCTCACTCAGGCTAGAGATCACCTAATCGAGCGAACCTACGAATCGCTGGTGGGTGCTAAGAGCGTAATCGTCCACTTCTATAACTCGACCTCTGTTTTGCAGCGCAAAGTTGTTTTCAAACAAGACAAGGACGGTATTAAGAAAATTGCCCTGGACGCAGCGATTAAGTGCAAATCACTCGAGCACACGCTTCCAGGAACAAAGATCTATTACGAGTATTCACCCGAGAGCTACACCGGTACCGAGCTTGAGTATGCGGTTGAGGTTTGCAACGCGGTGATCGAAGAAATTGCACCAACTCCTGAGCGTCAAATGGTTATTAACCTGCCAGCCACCGTAGAGATGATCACCCCAAACGTTTACGCCGATTCTATTGAGTGGATGAGTAGGCACCTGGCTAAGCGCGAGAGTGTGATTTTGTCACTGCACCCTCACAACGACCGTGGTACCGCAATCGCAGCTGCAGAGCAGGGATACATGGCAGGCGCTGACCGAATAGAGGGTTGCCTATTTGGAAACGGTGAGCGAACTGGAAACGTTGATCTAGTGACTCTGGGGCTGAACCTTTTCAGCCAGGGCATAGATCCAGAAATTGACTTCAGTGACATTGACAATATCAAGCGAACTGTGGAGTACTGCAACCAATTACCAGTTGCAGAGCGCTCACCATACGGAGGCGATCTGGTGTACACGGCCTTCTCCGGCTCACACCAAGACGCCATCAAAAAAGGATTCGAGGCGATGCAAGTCACCGCAGATGAGTCAGGCAAGAGCTTGACCGATCTCGAGTGGGCGGTTCCCTACCTCCCGATTGACCCACTGGATGTTGGCCGAAGCTACGAGGCCGTGATTCGTGTTAACTCACAGTCCGGTAAGGGTGGGGTTGCCTATCTATTGAAATCTGATCACTCCCTTGACCTTCCAAGGAAACTTCAAATCGAGTTCTCTCGAGTTGTTCAGGGCCTGACCGATTCAGAGGGTGGCGAGGTAAGCAGCGAAAAGCTTTGGGACATCTTCAAGGACGAGTACTTGCCAGCAGCAATTGACACACCGGAGCTCAAGTGGGGGCGCTTTGAGCTAAAGCGTATGCGGACCGAAAGTGAAATGGACGGCGAGGTCAAGCTAGACATCGTTCTTCGCGACGGCTCAAAAGAACTCGAGGTTTCAGGTACTGGCAATGGTCCGATCTCTGCCTTCCTGGCAATTTTGGGAGCTCAGGGTGTGGAAACCAAACTATTGGACTACGTCGAGCACACCATGAGCGCTGGAGGAGATGCCCAGGCAGCTTCCTATATTGAGCTGGATGTAGCCGGAAAAACCCTTTGGGGAGTCGGAATTGATTCCGATATCGCCACCTCTTCCCTGAAGGCCGTTATCTCCGGAGTAAACCGCGCCATCCGCTAAGGCGATTGTTGGTTTGGCCATTAGATACTGGTTAGGTGCCCCTTTACCGAGATGAAGCAGTTGTGCTCAGAACCCAGAAGCTGGGTGAAGCAGACCGTATCGTCACTTTGCTCTCGCGCTACCGTGGCCAGATTCGTGCCGTTGCCAAGGGGGTTAGAAGAACCGCCTCAAAGTTTGGCTCCAGGTTGGAACCATTCATGGTTGTTGACGCCCAGTTTTACGAGGGTAAATCTCTAGACATTGTGAACCAAGCAGAAACCATCGGATCTTACGGCGGACAAATAATCGAGGACTACCAAGCCTTCACCGCTGCAAATGCGATGGTCGAAGCGGCTGAACGACTCACCTCAGAGGAATCCTCACCGCAGCAATATCTTTTGCTTGTTGGTGCTCTACGCTCGCTTGCGACCAAGGAGCACGACTGCTCCTTAATTTTAGATTCCTACCTTTTGAGGGCTCTCGCAATTGCCGGTTGGGCGCCGAGTTTCGATAACTGCGCAAGGTGTGAGGCAATCGGTCCTCACTCGGCGTTTGTGATGCAGGTGGGATCAGTTGTTTGTCAAAACTGCAAACCAATCGGGGCAGTGGCTATATCCACAGATACCAGTGATTTACTCGGAGCCCTGCTATCGGGTGATTGGGAGGCAGCGGAAAAATCCAGCGATCAGGCCAGATCCAGCGCCTCAGGTATTGTTGCTGCGTATAGCCAGTGGCACATCGAGCGAGGATTGAAGTCCATGCCGCACGTGGAAAGAGCATGATGCATTTTTTACCTATTTCGAAACAAGGCGTAAAGCCACCAAGGTTTGAAAAGGTCCCAAAGCACGTTGCAATTGTTATGGACGGGAATGGACGCTGGGCAAATAAGCGAGGGCTCACTCGAATAGAGGGTCACAAAGCCGGTGAAGCGGCCCTTTTGGATGTGGTCGCCGGAGCAATTGAGGCTGGGGTTAGCGAGCTAACGGTTTTCGCATTTTCCACCGAAAACTGGAAACGCTCACCTGAAGAGGTTCGCTTCCTGATGGGTTTCAATAAAGATGTCTTGCGATCCAGGCGCGACCAACTCCACCACTGGGGAGTCAAAGTCCGATGGGTTGGCAGAAGACCCAAGCTATGGGCGAGCGTCATTGACGAGTTAGAGGCTGCCGAGGAGCTAACGAAGAAAAATAAGGGACTCGTGCTGACCATGTGCGTTAACTACGGCTCTCGCATCGAAATTGTTGACGCCGTCAACGAAATTGCGGACCTGGCGGCCAAGAAAAAGCTCAAGCCGGGTGCTGTCACAGAAAAAAGCTTCGGCAAACTGCTGTCAACCAATCCGCTTTCGGATGTGGACCTGTTTATTAGAACCTGCGGTGAAACGCGCATCTCCAACTT
>NZ_JBASXC010000044.1:0-2377 GCF_049276775.1 Rhodoluna sp. | reverse complement strand
TGGCTAAACTTAGAGCGAAACCCGAGGCGGATGATGAAAAAAGCTCTGATAACAGGCATTACTGGTCAAGATGGCTCCTACCTTGCCGAACTCTTGCTGGCAAAAGGTTACGAAGTTCACGGCATTATCAGGCGTGCTTCAACATTCAATACCGAACGAATCGAACATCTTTACCAGGATCCCCACGAGAAAAATCAAAGACTTTTCCTCCACTACGGGGATCTGACAGATGGCTCCAGGTTAGTCACCTTGTTGAGCAAGATTCAGCCGGATGAGGTCTACAACCTCGCAGCTCAATCGCATGTGCGTGTGTCATTTGATGAACCTGAATACACTGGAGACACAACAGGGCTCGGGACAGTCCGATTGTTGGAAGCCATCCGACTAACGGAGATTCCTGCGCGCTTCTACCAGGCTTCAAGCTCCGAGATGTTTGGTGCAGCGCCCCCACCCCAAAATGAGAAGACTGAATTTCACCCAAGATCTCCTTACGGTGTTTCGAAGCTTTACTCGCATTGGATCGCTAGAAACTATCGCGAGTCTTATGGGCTTTACGCAGCCAGCGGAATCTTGTTCAACCATGAAAGCCCTAGACGAGGCCCCACTTTCGTAACTCGGAAAATCACCCGCGCTGTCGCCAGAATTTCCAATGGGCTTGAAACACAGCTTCACCTTGGAAACCTTGATGCGCGCAGGGACTGGGGCTACGCACCAGAGTACGTTGTTGCTATGTGGCAGATGCTGCAACAGCCAGAACCGGGTGACTACGTGATTGGCACCGGAACCAGCCTGAGTGTTCAAGAGTTCTTAGAACTAGCCTTTGGCCACGTGAATCTAGATTGGGAAAAGTACGTCAGGTTCGACCAGAAGTACGTAAGGCCAGCAGAAGTAGATTCCTTGATTGGCGATGCAGCCTTAGCGGAATCCAGCCTTGGCTGGAAAGCTTCAGTTCAACCAAGCGAACTAGCCGCACTTATGGTTGATCACGACTTACAAAGTATCGAAGGGCACGTAGTTGATAAACCCGTTGGGCCAGTTTGGGCCAAGGCCACGGCTTGAGCTTTGAAATAGGGATTGTTGTTCCAACACTTGGAACACGACCCGACTACCTACGGAAGTGCCTCGAGTCAATCCGCTTGGCGGGGAAATCACACATAAACCTAGTGGCACCATCTGACTATGACTCGGCCCCGCTCGTGAGCGCAGGCCTAGTAGACCAGGTCACTCCAGATCCAAGATCTGGACTATCGGACGCCATAAATGCAGGCATGAAGACTCTTCCGGAGAGGATAAAGCTGGCTAACTGGCTAGGCGATGACGATATTCTCAAACCTGGAACACTCGACACACTGGCTGCTGAGTTTTCGGAACCTTCTGTTGTTCTCGTCTATGGGCATTGTGCTTACATCGACGACAATGGGGAGAAGATGTGGTCCAGTCCGACCGGACAATTTGCAGCTCAAATCCTACGATTTGGCCCGGACCTTATTCCTCAGCCAGGTGCACTTTTTCGAAAAGAGGCCTTTGAAAAAGTGGGAGGACTTTCTGCGGATTTTGGCTGGGCTTTCGATTTTGATCTGCTGATCAAGCTTTCAAAAATAGGGAACCTTAAGTTTGTTCCTATTACTGTTTCTGGCTTTCGCTGGCACTCGGATTCGTTGACGGTCAGGGCCAGATGGAAATCTGTAGGTGAGGCAAGTAAAGTGCGCCGGAC
This sequence comes from Rhodoluna sp., assembly GCF_049276775.1. Lineage (GTDB taxonomy): Bacteria > Actinomycetota > Actinomycetes > Actinomycetales > Microbacteriaceae > Rhodoluna. The sequence goes on along the minus strand of NZ_JBASXC010000044.1, from coordinate 663 downwards.
TCATCTACCTCTCTTTCTTAGACCCTTTTCCTTTATTTGGGAAGTGCCCGTGGTACTTGCAACCTATCTAGCAGGGATTCGAGTCAATAGGCTTGCTCTGAAAGCTAAATCGAACGGTAAGTCATGAGAATCTATGTCGCGGGTCACAAAGGTCTAGTTGGTAGCGCGTTGGTGCGCGCAATAGATAAGCATCCGGATCACGCCTGGATTGGCAAGACTCGTTCGGAACTTGACCTGTTAGACCGCAAGGCGGTTTTTGACTTTCTTGCTTCACAAGAACCGGATGCTGTCATTGTTGCTGCGGCCAAAGTCGGCGGAATTATGGCTAACAGCACCTACCCGGTCGAGTTCCTATCTGAAAATCTGCAAATTGAGACAAATCTGATTGATGGAGCTCATGCAGCAAACATCGAGAAGCTCCTCTTCCTTGGATCCTCGTGCATCTACCCCAAGCTATCTCGGCAACCAATCAAGGAAGAGTACTTACTTACTGGCCCTCTTGAGTCAAGCAATGAGCCATACGCGCTCGCCAAGATTTCGGGCCTAAAACTTGTTGAAGCGTACAGAAGACAGCACCAACGCAAATGGATTTCCGCTATGCCAACCAACGTCTATGGCCCCGGTGACAATTTCGATGAGACCACTTCGCACGCTCTTCCCGCG
>NZ_JBASXC010000043.1:0-2367 GCF_049276775.1 Rhodoluna sp. | reverse complement strand
AGGAAGGCTCAACCTCAGTTATCTCTTTATTAGCCACGACCTTGCAGTCGTAAGAATGATTTCTCACTATGTCCACGTCATGAAAGACGGAGAGATAGTTGAGAGTGGAACGCCCACCGAACTGTTTGAGAACCCACAGACCGACTACACCAAGCAGCTACTCTCGGCAATTCCCAACCCTGACAGGCGCAGCTAGCTCTGAATCCTGTTACCTCTGACCGCAAGATAGGTTCGCTCCAGTAATACCTCGGCCGACTCGAGCCTCAGCTGCATAATCCTGACGAACAGAAAGTCGACAAGAGCAAGCTGGGCAATTCGACTGGACATGGCCCCTGAGCGATAACGAGTCTCTTTCGCTGCGGTCGTAAGAGCAAAGTCCGCAGCCTTGGCTATCGGAGAATCCGGGAAGTTTGTGATGGCAACGGTCCTGGCCCCACTTCGGTTCATAATCTGCAGCACCTCCAGGCTTTCGGGTGTTATGCCGGAGTGCGAGAAGACAATGCCGACATCGTCTTTGGTCATGAGCGCCGAAGAGGTGATTGCCTGGTGGTTGTCTGGAGAATCAAAAGCAAGAAAGCCAATGCGGTGAAGCTTTTGACGAAGATCTTGACTAGCTAGAGAGCTTGAGCCAAGGCCGAACAGCTCGATCCTCCTAGCCTCAGTGAGGGCGGTCACCACCGCTTCAACTTGCTCTAGGTCCAAGCTGGCACCAGTCTGCTGAATTGCCTCAACCTCGTGGAAGACGGTTTTCGCAATGACCTCCTGGAGCGAGTCATTTGGGTCAATCTCGTCCTTATCAATCGAGAAGTTCTCGCGAGCAGCCCTTCTCTGCTCCGATGCGACCGATACGGCCAAACGGAAGTCCGTGAATGAGGTGTAGCCAATCTCGTCACAAAACCTCACCACTGATGCGGTAGAGATTCCCACATGCTTAGCAAGCTCGGCAATTGTGCTGTTTGCCGCTTCTTCAGGCTTATCGAGCACAAAGTCTGCAATCTTCGCCTGGGCTGGTCGCATGCTCGGCTTCGACTGCGAAATTTTGGTAAACAGGTCAGCCATCATGCCTCCCTACCCACTCAGCAAAAGACACATACACCTCTGCCATTTGCTCTCTGGTCGTGTCGCATTGAAGGCGGTTAGTAAGTAGCACGCCACTAACCGATGTTTCTGGGTTCGTCATGGCGAGGGTTCCGGTGAAGCCAGAGTGAGAGTAGAAGTGAGATGCGCTCCCCAGCCGCCCCACATCTTGAAAGCGGAAACCAATTGCCTGCTCCCACTCGGAGCTTGCCGAAGGCGTGAAGAGCTCACGCCTGACACCAGCAGTGATCACAGCACTATCGCCACCGGCAAGAGCATTCAAAAACCTTGCCACCTGCGAAGAGTTAGCGAAAAGCCCGGCGTTGCCTGAAATGCCATCTAGAGCCCTTGCGCGAGGATCATGCACCTTCCCAGGTGGCACATCCTCCTTTGGCTCTTTGGCAGTCACAATTTCATACCGCTCGCCAGATGGATTGAAAACGGTTTCATCAAGGCCCAGCGGGTCTAACAGTCTTGCTCTGAGGATTTGATCAAAGGTGGTGCCGTATTTCTGTTCAACGCTCATTGCATACATCGAATAGCCGGTGCAGGAGTAGACAAGCTCCCCGCGCTGCTGTGGTGAAGGAGCTAGTTCATACAACTTTGAGATTGTGCTTGCCCTTGTTGACTGCTCTTCCCACCAAGGTGGGAGTCCACTAACGTGAGTCAGTAGCTCACGCGAGGTGGTTTGAGAAAGCTCTGCTCCAACAGCAACCCAGTCACCGATTGGAGCATCCAGGTCAACCTCACCGGCATCGTGCAAGAAACTTGCAAGTGTCGCCGTGTAAAGCTTTGTCACCGATGCCAGATCAAAGAGGCTGTCAGGTGTCACGGAAGCTGCCTCTGCAGATGCACTAAGGCGACCACCGTGCCCGGTTTCAATTACCTGACCTGAGTGCATGAGCGTGTACTGGTAGCCAGAAAAGCGGCCTTGTGGCTTTGGCCAGGTGTGCAATTCAAGGACCTCTTGAATCATCGGCACCTCCCCAGCCTCACGTTACATTTTGAGAAATAAAATTACATTTCGAATTTACTCCTCGAGTCCCTGTTGGGCAACCCTTCGGCCGTTGTAATCACCACTTCTCTGACTCACCGAGTCCGGTAATTGACTCCTAATGGACGCCCTTGAACTAGTCCTGAACCTCAACAGGTCGCTGGATATCGAGAAACAGGTCATAACCGCCGTGCACGAGCTTTGTGAGCTTCGCATCGCATGTCACATCACCACCAAGCTCTTCTAGGAACTCCATGATGTAGCCCTCGTCCTCATAGGGAATATGGCCGAGAGTT
>NZ_JBASXC010000042.1:0-1934 GCF_049276775.1 Rhodoluna sp. | reverse complement strand
GAGCTGCCGTCGCCAACACCCGCCATCGACTCCCTGGCGGCGTCAGGCGATCACCTTTGGCGATCGCTCGCTTTTCGGGCTGCCGCGGCCAATGTTCACCGGGGTGACCGCCCCGCCGCCGTGAGTGCTGACCGCTATTGGTCGCCCAAGTCATCGGTGTGCCAATCCTTCACGTGATCCGCGGTGAGGTTGGGAATGTAGAACTGAGTCGCGCCGCCCGGCAGGTTCGTCGACGTGCCCTTGCTCTCGCCTTCGGACATCAGGCTAGCTTGCTTAGGGTCTTTCCGAAGCTGGTGGGCAAAGCCTCCAAGCCACCGATGGCACGCATTGGCGACGGCATCTCATGAATATGATGGGTGAATAGGATAGGTTCGAGCGCGCTACCGATCGTGCCCCTTGGACCTCCGAACGTCGTCTTCGGCGTCCCGGGCAAAGTGAGGCGGTTCCGCCCTGAAGAGCTCAACCGCACCATCGCGGATCGAATCGGCCATCTGGCCGAGCGTTCCGGGGTGGGCCTTGACCTCACCGTGGAGCGCCTTCCAGGATGCTTCGACACCCTCGCGGTGATGTTCCCAACCGTCGTTCGCCTCGTCGATCTTCTTCGTGTGTTCCTTGAGTTGATCAAGCTTTTGCCGGATGGCATGTTTTGGATTCAGCTCAAGGGCTCGGGAAAGAGCGCCCTCAACGTGCTCTAGGCGAGCCCGGAGTTTTCGTAGGTATGCCTGGCGGTCCATTTTGGTCTTTCTCGTGCGTTGTGAGGGGGGAGAGGGGGGCCCTTGGATGATCTGAACGCTCCGTGCATCGTCCAAAGGGCGGTCCGGTGCCGATGGACGCGTGAACGTCTTCTTCAACCCGCCATATTCATGACTCTGCACCTCCAGCACGCCCGAATCACGCTGTAGCTGCTTCAGACAAAGGCCTTCGGCCCGTGCCCGCTGCGCGGGCGGCCTCACCCAATGCTCGGGCGGGGTCAAGAGACCCGCCTCCGCTTGGATTCAGCCGTAGTTCCCTGCCTGGCCACTGATGGCAGGCATTGGCGGCGACATCTCATGAATGTGTTGGGTAGATTCGGTCGTCCCTCGTTGTTGCACCGCGAATGGAGGGCACTGACGGCACAGCCTGATGAAACATGACAAGGTCACCTGAACTCCCCTTGCCTCAACCCAACGGTCGTCCATTCACTTGGCTCTGGACGAGTTACCTGGTCCTCCTTCACGGGGCGCTGGTGTTCGTTTGCCTCAAGACAAACTTCCGCACCTTGACTGCTAAGACTTTGGGGCTCATGCCGCCCGAGGAGCGCAGCGTGGATGTTTATCAGAGGATGATGCCATGGGCGCAGAACGCCCGAGGCCTTCAACCCGGAGGAACGGCGATCGTGGGGGATAGCATCGTCAAAGACTTGGATCCCGCAATGTTTGGGGGCGGGGCCATCGTGCTCGGTGCAGGCGGGATCACGGTGCCGATCTTGCGGGAGATGCAGGGGGTCCTCGGACTGCTAGAGCCAGCGGGCAGCCTTGTGGTTTGCGCGGGGGTCAACGACCTGAAGTACCGCGGGCCTGAGGTTGTCGCCTCTGACTACTTGGACTTCGTCACAGGCCTCCCCGAAGGGCCACGGATCTTGTGTCTCTCCGTGCTTCCTCTCAACGAAGAAGTAGCCCCAGCCCACGGCCGCGACTTCATCTCAAACAATGAGATTGAGGCGCTCAACCGTCTGCTCGAAGAGGGGCTTCGTGGGTCCAAGCGCCTTGTGTTCACGGACGTTCGAGGCGTTGTTCAAACAGCCGCGGGGATGCCGATTCCCGCGGCCTATCAGTCGGATGGGTGGCATCTCTCCGACGTGGGTCTTCAGCGCCTGGCATCGGCGATTCGGGACAGCCTGTAGCGCTGCTTGCCGCGGAGTTCTCGCCCGTTGGCCCGCACGCGTCATATTCAGG
>NZ_JBASXC010000041.1:0-1891 GCF_049276775.1 Rhodoluna sp. | reverse complement strand
CCCCATCGTCGGGCGATTCGAGGTGTCAATCAAGGGCCCGTTCGGGCGTGGTGTGCTGCGCAACGTCGCGCTTGTCGAGGGTCTAAAGGTCGACCCCGATCGTCCCTGGCGGTCTCTCTCAGCCTCGGGGCTCAAACCGCTGACGCTCACCATTTCCGGTGACGGGCTCTCGTGCGAGCCCGCGTTACTGGACTTCGGGTCGGATACGTCTGTGCTCCCCGCCATCATCCACTCTCATGGGCGTACAGCTCGATTCACCGCCTCGCCACCCGCCATGGCTGTCGCGACGCTTCGCTCCGGTGTTGCCAGTCGCTGGTCATTCGGGCTCGTCCGTATTCACCTCGAGGACGTCGCCGATTTTCAGTTGCTCGTAAAGATTCAGCCCGACACCACACCCAGTGATCTGCAGATTCGAGCGGGGGGTGAGATCGTCCAGTTGGTTTCACCAGAGACCAAGTCTGGTTTAGGTTACGCCAACTATGCGCTAGACGTCATCTCAGACACTGCCCGCGCTCACAGCGGATGTGATCTCTTCATCGTCTTCGCCGGTTCGGCAATTCGCGTCGCTCGCGTAGAACCGAAACTCATTGCCTCTGGGGCGACAGCGACAGACTCCAGCATCACTCTGACTAACTTCACCGGCGGTGATGTTGATGTTCGCGTGTGGAGCCTCTTCGCACCCTGGATCCCTGCCGCGTGTGGCGCGGTCGATCCTGAAGGAACGTTTGAGTTGCCTGACGAGATGGCTGCTCAGGGGCCATTCGCCATCACTTGGCAACGTTCCGATCCGTGGATACCCTGCGAATGGCCCTGGATGCCACGTCATTTTGAATGCACCGTCGTCCAGCCGACTTCGTCTATGTTCCGCTATTCAGACCCTTCCGGATTTCTTGCCGGGGAAATTGAGTCAGCTCCCGAGGTCAATCAGCGTGACGCCTGGGCAATTCACGCGATGGCCTCTGGCCTTCCACGAGAATACAATTGGGAGTCGGTGCAAGTCATCACCGCCTGTCTGCGCCGCGACCCCGATAATGCTATGCGTTGCCTAATCGATCTGCCCGTCTCAATTGGTGACCGATTGAATCTGCTGATTCGCTCCGGTGTTCTCTGGGCTAGGTCATCCTCCACTGCCACCTCTCTCGCGGAAGATTCCGCGAACCTTCTGCGGTCTGAACAACTCATTGGCCCACTGCTCGTTCTTTCACCACTCGTTGCCCAGTCCGAGGTCGAGCATGCCGCCGATTGCTGGCGAATGCTTCGGGACCTATATGGCAACGAGATCGTGTCAATCCTGCTTGGCGACGGTGACCCCTCGATCAAGGGCGGGAGCTTCGCCGATGCAAAGCGGCTAGATAATCTCGACCTGGGCCAGCAGCAGGAGATCATCACTCGCTTGCGCCTGGTGCCGCGTGCACTTCTCGATATCGACTCACGGGCATCCGCAGCACTTGCCCTTTTCCAACAACGGGAACACCGCGAGCTTGTGACTGTGGGTCGCGACGGCCGTGAGCGCCTCAAATTCCAATCCGCGATCCTGCGTGACTGGAAGTGGGATTCGGCTCTCGCGCTACTTCAGGCGCGGGCCGACGACCAGGACCGTGGTGGCTGGCTTTCCTTGAGCGCCCAGTCGGCCGCATTTGCACTGGTCGCTCGGCTTGCCGCGCAGGGTGACGAGCATGCCAAGATGCACCTCGATGCCAATTTCCGCCACTGGCTGGCGCTTGCTCAATTCGCACCCCAGATCGTCTCCACCGATCTCGTGCTCGCTGAGGCAATGGCCCTTGCGGCTTTCGCCACTACCCCGAGCGTCAATCCTTTCAATACCGACACCTATGAAAGCGAATCCGAGTGACCGAGCTATTCGATCCGATCTCAGCCAGTAGTTCCATCA
>NZ_JBASXC010000040.1:0-4073 GCF_049276775.1 Rhodoluna sp. | reverse complement strand
TGACACTAACCGAGCTTGTCACCAATGCGGCAACTCATGGGCTCGGTGCCCACGGTGGCTTGATTGCCATCAACACAAAGCGAACCGCGAAGCAACTCTCGATTGAGGTCGAGGATAATGGGGTAGGCCTAGCCCAAGATTCGATTGGAACCGGGCTTGGAACTCAGATTATTAGGACCCTCATCGAGGGCGAGCTTCGGGGCAAGATCTCCTGGTTTTCCCCCAAAGAGGGCGGCACCAAGGTCTCTATCTCTTTACCTTTATGAATCAAGCTTGGGCATCAGCTGATGCCCAAAGACAGTTATTAGCTGGCTCTGCGGGCCCTGGCGTACTTGCGCTTTAGCGACTTACGCTCGTCTTCACTCAGGCCACCCCAAACACCGGTGTCCTGGTTTTCCTTGATTGCATACTCTAAGCACTGGCTGGTCACATTGCACTCGCGGCAAACTGCTTTGGCTTGCTCGATCTGGTCAACCGCAGGACCGGTGTTTCCAACCGGAAAGAACAGTTCTGGGTCTTCGTTGAGGCAACGGGCCTGATTTAGCCACTGCATATCCATATGTTTTTATCCTTATTCTTGGCCCCCTAAGGGCCAATACGGTGGGCAAAACGAAATCTCACGTAGGTTTGTGAGGTGCGAAAATTGTGATTTACGCTTGAAGCGGTACACATGTTCTACTCATAATCGTTCCATACTGGGAGCGGTTTGTAAATACCCAAGTTTGTAAGGAACTCCTTGAAACCCTTTAGTTCAGCCCATCCACTGGTACAAACCGTCGTAATTATGCTCTTGGTTGAGGCACTAGCGGTGGCCTGGATTTTCTTTGCCCTTTTACTTGAATTATTGAGTGGAAACGTGATAAACGTTTTTGCTGAAATTTTCCTGATTGTTTTGGCAGCTGGCGCGGTGGCGTGGGTGCTTAATTTCATTCGCGGAATACTGAATAAAAAGCGCTGGGCCCGAAGCGCCGCTTTTTTCTGGCAACTACTTCAAGGTGTGACGGGGGCCGGGGCTTTAGCGGAACAGGGAGTCAACCAAATGCTGGGGGCGTTTCTAGTTTTACTTTCCGCAGCTGTTGTGCTTCTGCTTTTCAACAAGACAGTGGTTTTTCAAACCAATGAAGAAAACGAGAACTAGATCCCGAGCTGCTTGCGCAGGTTGTCAACGTGGCCAGTTGCCTTGACGTTGTAAAGGGCGAGTTCAAGTTTTCCCTTCTCATCGACCACAAAGGTTGAACGAAGAACACCCTCGTAGGTCTTTCCATACATACTCTTGGTTCCGTAAGCCCCGTAGGCTTTGTGGACCTTGAGGTCGGCATCTGAAAGCAACTGGAACTTTAGTTTGTGAGCTTGCTGGAACTTCACCATCTTCTCGACTGGGTCCGGGGAGATACCAAATACCTCGTAGCCAGCCTTGGTCAGAACCTTTAGATTTGAGTTGAAGTCTTCGGCTTCCTTGGTGCAACCAGGGGTTAGAGCAGCCGGGAAGAAGTAGACGATGACCTTTTGACCCTTCAGGCCAGACAGCTTGATCTTGTTGCCCTCCTGGTTAATCAGAGCGAAATCTGGAGCCTTGTCGCCGGTTTCAAGTCTTTTTAGATATGGCATTTACTCTCAATAGGAATTATTGGTGGTTGCTTATTTTTAGTCTAAACCAGCTTTTTTGGGCGGTTAAGCAGTCCATTTACCTTGTCTATGCTTGAACCTATGCTGAAGCGCTTGGTCGAAATCTCGCGACCTGTCCTATGGATTAACACCATAGGAACCACCGTGATTGCGATGTGGCTCGGGGGAGACCTGTGGCGCTGGGATATCATCCCGTTTCTAATCTGGGTCACTTTCCCGTTTAACTTGCTGATTTACGGCATCAACGACATCTTCGATCAGGAAACTGACAACATCAACGCCCGTAAGGGCGGCATGGAGGGAGCCAAGATAAGCCCCTCTGAGGTCAAGCCAATCTTTATTGGGGTGGCGCTAACCAACATTCCATTCTTGATTTACTTCGCTCTGACCGTGCCGCTGGCGGCCATGGGTTGGATACTGGCCTACGCACTCTTTTTCTACTTTTACTCCTCACCGCCATTTAGGTTCAAGGCAAGGCCAGTGTGGGACTCGGTTTCAAACACCGACTATGCCTTCCCGCTGGTGTTCATCCCACTGGCCTTCAGCAACGAACCGGTTTGGTTTGCAGCCATTGGATTGATGATTTGGTCAATGGCCAAGCACACCTTTGACGCCGTGCAGGACATTCCGCAGGATAGCTACGTGAACATAAAGACCACTGCTGTCTGGCTTGGGGTTAAAGGAAGCGCTTACTGGGTTGGCATCTTCTGGCTGATTTCAACCGTGCTTTTTGGGCTGGTCAACATACCGGTTGCAATCGTGAACTTGGTCATCGCCGGGTATCTAACAATTTCTATTTTTAGAAACCCGGTTCCAGAAACCGGCCGGAAGCTCTACCGGCTCTCCATTTTCTTCCCATACCTAGCCGGAGCGGTAGCCGGTGTCCAGCTGGTGTCCGGAATGGTTCTAGGTCTATACCCGTGAAATCAAAATCCATAATTGTTTTGGGTGCTGGTATATCGGGTCTTGCCACCGCTTCACTTTTGGCTAAAGCCGGCAACAAAGTCACCGTAATTGAAGGATCAAGTTGGATTGGCGGCAAGAGCAGAAGAATAGTTGTTGATGGCCAGCGCATGGACACCGGTCCAGCCTTGGTAACTTTTCCCGGAGTCTGGCAAGAATTTATTCGTCGCTACGATTTGCTTGGAAACCAGGCCAAGAAAGCCAACGAGATTGCTCCAATTACTTTTGAGCCGCTTTCAGAGGTCGGTGAATACTTCTATCAGGGCGATAGCTGCTTACTTCCCGTGGAAGAGGGTAATAAGTGGCACGAGCCCTGGGCCAGGTTCGAAAAGATCCACGGCAAGCTCGATAAAGAGATCACCACACTTCTAACCAATACCTCAATGAGCCCCAAGGCCGTGCCGGCGGTTAGCAAGCTGGTTTCAAACTATGGGATTCGGCTAACCACCAAAAGCTACCTGGATGGATTGAAGTGGTTACCGGAAGGCCTCAAAGAGGTCATCTCGATACACACCCTGAATGCCGGCGTTGCCCCAGAATCCACCCTGGCACTATTCGCAACAATGCCTGCGGTGATGGCAACCCAGAAAGTTCTAGTTCCAGTTGGGGGTGTAAACGAAATTCCACTAACCCTGGAAAAGCTAGCTCGCCATGCCGGTGTTGAAATAGTGATGAACGAGAAGGCGATTTCAATCTCCAAGAACAAAGTCACTACTGAGGCACGCGAGTATCAGGCGGAGATTATCATTTCGAGCCTTGATGCCAAGGTCACCGACCGCCTGCTTGGAAAAACCACCAATGAGACCGGCCGCAAGATGTCCTGCTCGGGGGTTGCTATCTACGCAGTTCTAGATCAAGAGCTACCAGAAGGCACCAAGACCCATTCGGTGATCATGCCCGATGACCCGTCAGCTTTGCATAAAGCGCTGGGGGAGAAGAAAGTTCCGAAAGAATCGATGGTTTTTGTGAACTACTACCAGGCAGGCCACATCTACCCAAACAGCAAGTCAACAGTTGCCGTTTTGATTACCGCTCCTGCTGATGGCAAGCACTACGGCATCGAAAGCGAGTTCGCGAAGGCTGAACTTGAAAGAGTGTCAAAGGTCATGGGACTACCTAAGAACATCAAAGAATACTTTGGTTCCTTTGAAGTGTTAGATCCGGAGTACTTCTCGGGTTGGGGAGCAACCGGTGGAGCGCTCTACGGTGAGGCTAGAAAGATTTGGCAGTCCGGCCCGCTACACACTCCCAAACATTCGTCGGTACTTCGCCCTTGGCTTTGGAGGGTGGGAGCATCAACCCATCCCGGCGGTGGCATTCCAGCGGTTCTTGGTGGCTCTCTGATTGCCACCGAAAAGCTCCTGAGACGCCTGGGAGTCTAGTTTGGTTGGGGTATCGGCAGGTGGTATTCTTTAGAGCTGTTGCCCCTTAGGGCAACAAATGCACCTCTAGCTCAATTGGCAGAGCAACTGACTCTTAATCAG
>NZ_JBASXC010000039.1:0-27850 GCF_049276775.1 Rhodoluna sp. | reverse complement strand
CCCGCGCTACCCGGAGCGCTAAAGGCTTGCAACTGAAGAGAAGACCCTTGGTGGTCGATTGTGAGGGCAACGATTCTGCTTGAAGCTTCGTCGACCTCAAGCTTGAGCGTGACGTCCTCTCTGACTGGAACTTGAAGCGCACCGAAGTCAATCGAAGGGCGAAGTTGGACCACCTCCGTCAAGTCAAAGGGCCCCACGGTGCTGCGATCTACCGGTTGGGATTTTGAATTGCCGTAGTCAACCATCTATTTGCGGCCACTCGAGCCAAAGCCGGTTTCGCCGCGCTCGGTCTCTGGCAGTTTCTGCACCTGAACAAACTTGGCGGTTTCAACGGTCTGAATAAGTAATTGTGCGATGCGATCTCCCACCGCCACCTCAAAATCGGTATCTGACGAGTTATACAAAATAACTTGTATCTCACCTCGGTAACCTGCGTCTATTGTTCCAGGGGTGTTCAAGACCGTAATCCCGTGCTTGGCGGCCAAACCCGATCTCGGGTGAACCAAGCCTACGAAGCCATTAGGTAGCGCAATTGAAACACCGGTTGGAACTACTAATCTCCCGCCCGCCGGAATGGTCACCGCGATGGTCGAACGAAGGTCGGCCCCGGCGTCGCCGGGTTTTGCATATGCGGGTTCAAAACCGGCAGCTGCCGTTATCAGGACTGGAACTTCATTCATCATCTGACAGCGTAATCTAGATTTTGTGCCCAGCCTAAAACCAACCGAGCCAATTCTCTACCGAGAGCGGGTGTGCCCAAACCTTGGGACATTTGCAGCGATAGCCGTTCTAATTCCGGCGATAGCCCTGGTTTCAGAGCCCTTTGACTTCCGCATTGGTTTGGTGATTGGGCCGCTCTTGGTCTTCGGGATATGGGCGGCATTGTATTTTTTTTCTCCGGTGATTAGCGTTGGAAAACAATTTCTGACCGTCGGGGCTGCCACTATCCCACGTGCCCTGCTTGGCAAAATAGTAGAAGTTCCTAAGGATCAAATCTTCCATGAACGCGGGCCCGGACTAGATCCCGCCTCATACAAGGTCTTTCAGGGAACCGTGAAAACGGCAATCAAAATAGCTATCAAAGACCCAGATGACCCTACTCCGTATTGGCTTATTTCAACTAGAAAGCCAACCCAGTTGGCGACTGTGCTTAGGGCGAGTGTTTAGACGTCGCACTCTGAGCAAATCGGCCCATTTTTGGTCTTTCTAGCAACCAGCGAGCGGTGCTTCACGATGAAGCAATTTGAACAGGTGAATTCGTCTTCCTGAGGTGGTAAGACAACAACATCGAGGTCCTCGGACACCACATCAGGGATAGAAAATGAATCTCCCGAGTCGTCAACCTCGGTATCCGAGGCGCCAGTTTTGGCAGGCACGCGCTCTTTTATCGCCTCGATGGACTCCGTGTCATCGTCGGCTTTGCGAGGTGCGTCGTAATCTGTTGCCATTTTTGAGCCCTTCGGTTGTGCAGTAAGCGCTAGTAGTGTCCAACAAAAAGGCTCCAATAGCAAACCGACACAACGAGATTTTCCTCTAAAACTCCCGTGTATTTACTGGTACCCCCCGCCGCTTACTGGCACACTCTAGATAGGAGACAAAAGCCATGAAAGACATTAAGTTCCTGGGCACAGACGGTGATTTTCTATTGCTTGAGACGGCCGAGGGTCAGCGGTACCGGCTCCTGGTTGATGACAGCGTCAGAAGGGCCAGTCGAGGGGAAACCGGCAATCGCTTGGACGCCCCGAGCATCACCCCGCGCGAGATTCAGGAGGAAATAAGGGTCGGTAGAACCATTGACGAGGTAACCGCCTCGAGTGGTGCCCCGGAGGAGTATGTCCGAAAGTTTGCCCAACCAGTCCTGGATGAACTAAATCACGCAGTCCTAAATGCTTTAACAGTGCGCCTCGAAATTGCAGGAGATCGCTTCAATGAGCCGATGGCTCGTGAGTTTGGGGAGATAATCAAGTCCAGACTGGCCGCAAGCGGGGCGGGTATCGAGCGCTGGTCTGCAATGAAGGCTCCGGATCATGGATTTTTCATCTACTGCGAGTTCGAAATAGAAGGTGAAACCAAGAAGGCCACCTGGAGCTACGACCCCAAACGCCTAGCTCTAGCGCCAGAAAACGAGACGGCAATTGCCCTATCTTCTCAGGAACGCCTCGGCACCCCGCCTCCCAAACTTAGGCCGGTGGCAACCGAACCCAGCGGAATAACTCAAAACCTAGCCGACACCGTGGATTTGGCCGCATCCATGCCCCCGAGATCACAACCTGAAGTGGTCTCGAATCCGGAGCCTTCCGAGCCAGCAATTTCAGAAACCGCAGACCTGTTGGACGCCCTAAGAAAAAAGCGCAACGCAAGAGAATCCGTTGATGACCTTGAGCCCCACCCCTCAACGGAGGATCTCCGAATTGTGGAGCTATCCCCGGAAGATCTTTATTCCGAACAATCGGATGGGAGGCGCCAAGGCGAGCCGCTCCTCGAGGTTGTCCCAGACCCAGCACCTGAAACAGAGAAAGAACCTGAGCCAACGCCTTCACCGATTTCAGATGATCAGCCTGCAACTCCAAAGCGTGGAAGAGCATCAATACCCAGCTGGGACGAAATTGTTTTTGGAACCAAAACCGAAGAATAGCCTTCTATAAAAAACGAATTAGAAAACAATAAGTGGAACTTCCCACTCCGCCTTCGTCATTCCTCCGTGTTGTCCAATCATCTCAAGTGATTTTTGCTTGGCAAAGTCTCTGTGGTACACGACTCGACCAGACTTCGGCAGTAGAACTAGATCGGGTGAGATCCGAAGAGCGGCTGCAGACAGCGGCTCAAACCAACCCGCTTCAACAAGCTCTGGCACCGTTGCGACCTCGACCAACCCAGTAAGCTCCTCCGCTATTTCTTGGCGTTTAGCTACGAGGTCGGTCCCCTTCTCCAGGTACACATATCCCGCCCTCGGATCACCGCCGATCATCAAAATGTCCTTGAGAGAGGCAAACTCATCTAGGTAAATCTGCTCCGATTTTGCAACATCAATCACACCGTGGTCGGCTGTCAGAATTGCTCCGGCCGCCTTAGGCATTGCAACAAAGAATTTTGAGGCAATTGAGTCAAGCTCTTCCAGCACCTGAAGCCAATTATTTGAATCGACTCCAAATCGATGTGCAAGCTGATCAAGTTCTGGCACATAGAGGTAGACAAGGGTTCCGGGGATTCCGAGCTCTTTTCTTGTCAAGTCAAAGCGCTCCTCGATTGTCTTTGCTGCTAAATACCTCGATGCCGGCATCGTTGCCTTAGTAAAACCGCTGTTGGAGTACTCGGCCGGCCCAACGGTCACAACGTTCTGGCCTTGCTCAAAGGCGAGCTCAGAGATTGTTTCAAGGTCTTGATAGTAACGGGGAGGAAGTTTCTGACCCAGATCATTAAGCAGATTGATTGCTGTTCCCAGCTTTCGATCAAAAACTCTGTAGCCAAGGAAGGCGTGGGTGCCATTCCCTTTTCCGGTGGCAAGACTGGCAAGACTGGTTGCGGTTGTAGTCGGAAATCCAGCAAAAAGAGTCTTGGATCCTGCGAGCTTATTGTTTAAAAAGCTGGCATGAGCTCCAGCTGCCTTGATGTTTTCAACCCCAAGTCCATCAATCAAAATTACGGCATAACTTTTGCGGGAAGGCAGTCCAAGGGGATTTTGTTTTCCCTGAAGCGCAAGAAATGCACTGAGATTGGCCTCGGAAAGCCTCCCAAATGATTTTGGTACAGAAGGTAGCATCAAAGCTAAGTTTGCCACAGCAGCAGGAAGATCATGGCCAAAGAACAAATCGACAGAGTTCCAGAGCGCATCTTTGACATCGACCTTTCCAAGGAGATGCAGGACTCCTTTCTCGAGTACTCCTACTCCGTTATCTATTCGAGAGCCCTACCCGATGCGCGGGACGGGCTGAAGCCCGTTCACCGAAGAATCGTCTACCAGATGGGCGAGATGGGTCTGCGTCCGGATCGCGGCCATGTGAAATCAGCTCGAGTAACCGGTGAAGTGATGGGAAAGCTCCACCCCCATGGTGACAGCGCAATTTACGATGCTCTGGTTCGGATGGCCCAACCGTTTAGCTTGCGCGTTCCGCTAATCGACGGACACGGAAACTTCGGTTCTCTAGATGATGGACCTGCAGCAGCTAGATACACCGAGGTCAGGCTGTCATCGGCTGCCCTCATGATGAACGAGGGTCTTGGCGAAGACGTCGTTGACTTTAAACCAAACTACGACGCACAACTATCCGAGCCTGAGGTACTGCCAGCAGCTTTCCCAAATCTGCTGGTCAACGGAGCGTCTGGAATCGCCGTGGGTATGGCAACCAACATGCCTCCGCACAACATGCGCGAAGTGGTCAAAGCGGCTATCTACCTCCTTAGGAACCCGAAGGCCACATTAGACGACCTTATGAAGATTATTCCCGCCCCGGATTTTCCAAATGGCGGCATCATCATGGTCGGCGAAGGAATCAGAGAAGCTTACGAACTGGGAAGAGGCTCGTTTAAAACAAGAGCTCGAGTCAGCGTCGAATCAGTAGCGCCAAGAAAACTCGGACTTGTAGTCACGGAGCTTCCGTATCTAGTGGGACCAGAAAAAGTCATTGAGAAGATCAAAGAAGGCGTCAACGCAAAAAAGCTCCAGGGAATTTCAGATGTTATTGACCTGACAGATCGAAGCAATGGACTAAAGCTAATCATCGAGCTCAAAACTGGCTTCGATCCGCAAGTTGTTCTAGACCTGCTATACCGCTACACCCCAATGGAGGACAGCTTCGGAATCAACAACGTGGCGCTCGTGGATGGTCAGCCCCAGACACTCGGGCTTCGTGACCTGCTCGGGGTCTATCTAGCTCACAGAGTAATTGTCACTATACGCCGAAGCGAAAACCGACTGGGTAAGCGCCAAGCGAGACTGCACCTGGTCGAAGGTATGCTGCTGGCGATTGTCGGTATCGACGAGGTCATCAAGATCATCCGTGGCTCTGAGGAAGTCCAAGAAGCCAAAACAAAGCTCATGAAAAAATTCAAACTCAGCGAAATTCAAGCTGAGTACATCCTCGAGCTTCGACTTCGCAGACTCACCAAGTTTTCCAAGCTAGAGCTTGAGACGGAAAAGAAGCAGCTCTTGCTAGAAATCGCTGAGCTCGAGAAGATTCTTAAGAGCGACAAGGTACTGAAAGACCTGGTGGCATCAGAGCTTGAAGAAGTTGCAAAAAATTTCGGAGACGATAGAAGAACCACGCTTATGGCAGAGGGTGAAGTAGCAATCGTTCCCTCAGCAACCAAGAAACTCGTCAATGCCGAACTTACCGACTCACCTTCTGCACTCACCCTCACCGCCTCTGGCCGGGTCTATAGATCTGAGGATTCCAACGAGCCAACCACGCGTAAGAACGGCTATCGAAACTGGTTTGCAACGACAACCAGAAGCGATGTGGTTTTTGTTACCGATTCCGGCCGAATGCTAAGAACTCACGTCGGCGACATTCCGGTCGGTGACTCTAGTGTTCACAACTCGGGAACACCGGCAGCCGAGTTTCTTGGCCTAGGAAAGAAAGAAAAAGTCCTAGGGGTGTTCCCAGTTGATGAGCAGACTATCGTTGCGGTTGGCACCAGATCCGGAATTGTCAAACGAGTATCTCCAGATCTCCCGGCAAAAGCGGACTTTTTCTGCATCAAGCTAAAAGACGGAGATCGCGTAGTGGGTGCTGCTTCCTCAGTAGATAGCGATGAATTGGTCTTCATCACCCAAGATGCCCAGCTCCTGCGCTTTGATGCCGGTTCGGTCAGGGCACAGGGAGTAAATGGTGCCGGTATGGCAGGTATCAAGACAGATTCAGAGGTTATCTTCTTTGGCGTCATAAAACCCAAGGAGAAAAACGTGGTACTCACCGTTGCCAATAGCTCGGCATCCTTGCCCGGCACCGATGGCGGTGGAATGAAAGTGACGAAGTTAGCTGAATTTCCAAAGAAGGGCCGGGCTACCGGTGGTGTTAGGTGTCAGAAATTCATCCGGGGTCAGAATCAGATTGTCCTGGGCTACGTTGGCCCCGAGGGCTTCCAGTTGGTTGACTCCAAAGGCAAAGCCATTGGAGTCGAATACGAACTACAAAAAAGAGACGCGTCCGGTGACCCCGTACCGGCAATTACTTTTATCGGCCGCAGCTAAGCGTCGATTCTCTCGCGCTCCAAAGTATCGGCTGAGTCAATAATGAAGTCTCGACGCGGCCCAACCTCGTTGCCCATCAGAAGCTCAAACATTTTCTCGGCAGCCTCGGCGTCTTTCACGGTCACTCTTCTGAGTGCGCGCTTTGAGCGATCCATGGTGGTCTCAGCTAACTGCTCTGCGTCCATTTCGCCCAAACCCTTGTAGCGCTGGATTGGCTCCTGGTAGCTCTTTTTTGCGGTCTTCAACTTCGCGAGTAGCTTTTCCAACTCGACTTGGGAATAGGTATAGATGTGTTCGTTTGCCTTGGCTCCTGGATTTATCACGGTGACCCTGTGAAGCGGAGGGACGGCCGCGTAGACCCTTCCAGCCTCAACAAGCGGTCTCATGTACCTGAAGAATAAAGTCAGCAAAAGTGTCCGGATGTGGGCACCATCAACGTCAGCATCAGACATCAGAATAATTTTGCCGTAGCGCGCAGCCCCTAATTCAAAGCTCCTTCCCGACCCCGCACCAATCACTTGAAGGATCGAAGCGCACTCGGTGTTTGACAGCATGTCCGCGACTGAGGCCTTTTGGACATTCAAGATTTTTCCGCGAATTGGAAGCAGTGCCTGGTACTCGCTGTTTCTTGCAAGCTTTGCGGTTCCAAGAGCTGAGTCGCCCTCAACTATAAACAGCTCAGAGATTTCCGTTTCCGAGGTACGGCAATCCACAAGCTTGCTAGGTAGCGACGAGCTTTCCAGAGCATTTTTCCGACGCTGGGTCTCTTTATGTGCTCTGGCGGACACTCGAGACTTGGTCTCGGCCACGATTTTTTCCAGAACAAGTGCGGCCTGAGTCTTGTCGTCTCGTTTTGTGGACTTGAGCCTTTCGTTTAGGCGTTTTGTAACAACTGCCGAAACAATGTTTTTCACTGCAGGGGTTCCAAGTATTTCTTTGGTCTGACCTTCAAACTGAGGTTCCGCGAGCCTCACAGAAACGACTGCGGTAAGACCAGCAAGAATGTCTTCCTTTTCTACCTTGTCGTTGCCAAGCTTGAGTTTTCTCGAGTTGGCGTCGATCTCAGCTCGGATAGCCTTGACAGCGCCTTGCTCGAAACCTGAGACGTGAGTTCCGCCCTTTGGGGTGGCAATAACGTTTACAAAAGATCGGAAGTGAGTTTCGTAGCCGGTGCCCCAGCGCAGAGCAATGTCAACATCGCATTTTCTGGTGACCTCGGTTGAGACCATGTTTCCCTTTTTGTCCAAGACCGGAACCGTCTCGGTGAAATCTGCCTCTCCACGAAGGCGCCATACGGAGGTGACGGCGGTATCTGGAGCCAGGTAGTTCACAAACTCCGAGATGCCACCCTCAAACCGAAAATCCTGTTTGGTTCCCTTGGTGGTTCGCTTATCGCTGACGCTGATTAGAAAGCCAGGCACCAAAAACGCCGTCTGTCTGGCGCGCTCCTCTAGTTCTTTTAGATCGAAAGCAGTTTCTTTGACGAAAATTTGTGGGTCAGGCCAGTAGCGAACCCTAGTTCCAGTTTTGTTCTTGCCGACCTTGCCGATGATCTTGAGTTCACTCTTTTTTATGAAGGGTTTAAATGAATTGGTTGGGCTAATTGTCTTTTTGTCGTCAAACACTCCGGGTTCACCTCGCCTAAAAGACATTGCGAAGGTCTGGCCGTTTCGATCAACCTCAACATCGAGTCGTTCCGAAAGAGCGTTTACCACTGAGGCTCCAACCCCGTGGAGTCCGCCCGATGCCGCGTACGATCCGGAGCCAAACTTTCCACCGGCGTGAAGCTTGGTGAAAACCACCTCAACGCCAGATAGACCGGTCTTCGGCTCTATATCAACTGGAACTCCACGTCCGTCGTCTTCTACGGTCACCGAACCGTCTTTGTGGAGTTCAATTGAGACCTTTTTTCCGTGTCCGGCTAGGGCCTCGTCGACGCTGTTGTCGATGATCTCCCAGAGGCAGTGCATAAGACCACGTCCATCAGTCGAGCCGATGTACATACCCGGGCGCTTTCGAACTGCCTCGAGTCCCTCTAGGACTGATAGGTGTCTTGCTGAATAGTCTTCACTTGCCACCTAGAAAGCGTAAGCTCAGCGGGCCCCCACCTGATACTCCAACACTCAGGGGTTAGGAAAATACTTCGCTTTTAGCGAAAACAGGCTCTAAATGGACTAAATAGTCAGTTCAGTGTGTTGAGATTAGCTAAGAAGGGATACAAAACATGCAACCAATAGAAGCAACTGACCCGAACCCAGGCGCCACCCTATCCGCGTTAGATCGATGTGATGTCTGCGGTGCTCAGGCCTACATCAGGGTTTCGCTTGCTAGCGGAGAGTTGTTGTTTTGTGCCCACCACGGCAAAGCCAATAAAGAAAAACTTGAGCCCATTGCCAAGGATTGGCTCGACGAGACCGACAAGCTGCTAGCGCGCTAGTCGTTGCTTGAGTTCCTCTCGGGCTTTGTAAGCAAAGTCATCGGCTTGTTTGGCAAATTCAGAATTCTGCTGGTAGCTAACACCTGACCTTTTGGTGACAATTCTTAAGAAGCGATCCGCCAGATGCGGGTTCAATGGAAGAAGAGGACCGTTCAGGCGAGCCGCTATCAGATTGTCGAAAACTAGGCCTTCTCCCGAGACTTTCTTGGAATCTGTTCGCGAACTGTTTCCAAAACCCGCCACGAGCTCAATTAGAGGGCTTACACCTTCCAAGAGCTCTATCTCCGAAGAGTGGTTCGCGTAACCGGTGGATAGGTTTCCAGCATCATCAAACCCGAAGCACTCCGCTGATGCCCGCTCGGTAGTTCTTTCGCTTTTGGATGGAAAAATTCCAATACCTTCAAGTACCCTGCCATCGGTCAAGGTAATGCTTTTGCCCAAGATCTCCCAACCCAAACCCAGAGCTAGAAACGGAACCCCCGCCTCGGCTAGCTTGACTAGGTTGGAAGCCGCCGGCCGAAGGGCATCGAGGGCCTCAATCGCACCGGCCAGTGTGCCTGAACCAATAAATATGGCATCCAGGTCACTCGGAACTTGGCCAGTACCATCAAAAATCTGAACTTTGGAATCAACGCCAGCCCATTTGAGTCTCTGAACGAGGCAATCTAGGTTTCCGGTTTCACCGTTTAACCCAAGCTGGAATGGAAGCAGATGTAAAAACTTCAAGCTCATTTTCCACTCTCCAGATCCAAAAATCCCATGAGTTTCCTGATTGCCATCATTTGCTCGTAGTTGGTCAGCAGGGTTCCGCGCCTACCTTTTTCCTTTAGGAAGCTCCCATACTTTGCTAGCGCCTGCCTACTGTCGGGTAGGACCTCCTCAACATGGATACCGGCGTAAGCGAGCCTCGTAGCAACATGCCAGGCCCTGGAACCGGACACCATCCGCACCTGCCCAATTCGCGTTAGGTCGATGTCGAAAAGCCAAGAGGGGTCGGGGGTTCCCTCGTCCATCGCGATCCAAATCTCAGTCTCCGGATCCTCCATCGAAACCAGCGTTGCTCTCATGCTGGATGGGTTTTTCATCATGAGGATTTGAATCTCTTCGCCCTGGTAGCTGACAATTTCTCCCCTACCGTAGACGGTCTCTTGGGTTGAGATTGCTTCACTAGCCTTATCAACCTCGAAGGATTCTCCGAGAATTTTCTCGGCAACCGCAAAAGCCAAAGCCGTATCTATTGCGAAGTGCAGACCCTTCCCAGGAAGTCGGACGGTGACGGTTTTGCCAAGCAGCTCCAAAGTTGCAAGCCCGTCAACCTCGTCAAGAACCTTCACGGAAACCGGCAGGGAATTCTTAACGTTTGCTTTTCCAAACCTAGGAGCGGCCAGGGCTCCTGCTGGCCACTTCGATAGTGCTTTTTCAGAAACTGAAACCTGAGAGGCATTCTGGCCCTGAAGCTCTAGGCCGATGTCAACTAGATTTGCATCAGATCCGTTTATTACTACTCCGCCTGTGGCAGAAGTTGCAGCGGAACGAAGCATCTGATAGACCCGATCTGGTTCAAAGAATCTGTTAAGTTGATCGATTTGAATGTTCGTCAAAACCACATAGCTAGGGGTAATAAATGGAGCCAGCACTTCTCCGTAGGCTTCGTCAACTTCCAGCACAGCAACAGCTGCGTCGAGCTTTCCGGTCAGTGATGCCTGAGAAATTACCGCTGAACCAATCCCCTGGGGCATGTTGCCTCCAGATGGATTACTGAAAACCTTCATTCCCTGCGAGGATAGCGTTCCAGCAATCAACGCCGTGGTGGTGGACTTACCGTTTGACCCGGAGACAAAAATAACCCCGTGCTTCAGCGAGCCCAGGGTTTTTTGTAGCAGCTTAGGTTCTATGATCATTGCGATTCGGCCGGGAATTGCCGACCCTCCGCCTCGCAGCTTGGCAATAATGCGAATAGCTTTGCCGACTAGAACTGCAAGAAAAAGCCTCACGGTCAGCTACTGATCTAGGTAGTCACGCAGCATTTGAGACCTGGAAGGGTGCCTAAGCTTCGACATGGTCTTTGACTCTATCTGCCTAATCCGCTCTCTGGTGACGCCAAATTCTTCCCCGATCTGATCCAGGGTCTTTTGAACGCCATCGCCTAGCCCAAAGCGGGATTTGATTACGCCGGCTTCTCTAGGGTGAAGTGACTGCAGGATTCTCTCCAGCTCTCGCTGAAGCATTGTGAAGCCAACCGCATCCGCGGGAACTACAGCCTCGGTGTCTTCAATAAGATCACCAAACTCACTGTCGCCATCTTCTCCAAGTGGTGTGGAGAGCGAAATTGGCTCTCGCCCGTATTTCTGAACTTCGACTACCTTCTCGGGAGTCATGTCCAATTCACGTGCGAGCTCTTCCGGTGTCGGTTCACGACCTAGGTCCTGCAACAACTGACGTTGAACGCGTGCGAGTTTGTTAATGACCTCAACCATGTGAACTGGGATACGAATTGTTCTTGCCTGGTCAGCCATGGCACGAGTGATGGCCTGCCTAATCCACCAGGTGGCATAAGTAGAAAACTTATAACCCTTTGTGTAGTCAAACTTCTCAACCGCACGAATCAAACCTAGGTTTCCTTCCTGAATTAGATCCAGGAATTGCATTCCGCGGCCGGTGTAACGCTTTGCGAGAGAAACCACGAGGCGCAAGTTAGCTTCCAAAAGGTGGCTCTTTGCTTTTTGACCATCCTTTACAACCCATCTCAGGTCGCGCTCGGTGTCCTTGGCTAGCTTTCTTTTACCAGCTAGCTTTTCTTCTGCAAACAATCCTGCTTCAATTCTTTTGGCTAGCTCAACTTCTAGCTCAGCATTTAGCAGCGCAACTTTTCCAATTTGCTTGAGGTAATCCTTGACCGGATCTGCCGTAGCACCGGTAATGGTTGCGGTCTGAGCAGGAATGTCATCTTCTTCGGTATTCGACAAAACAAAACCACCGGCTGGAACTATGGCTTCTTCAACCTCTTCCGCTGGCGTTCCAATTTCCACGGCCGTGATGTCTACCGCTTCTGCAACGTCGGCAACGATTGCCTCGACTGACTCTAGATCGTCATCTTCTAATGCATCCTTGTCGTCAATTGCACCTTTAGCTCCACTCTTTGGCGCCTTACCCTTGGGTTCTTTTTTTGAAACTTTAGAAACCGGACCAGTCGATCCTTTTTTGGACTTGCTGTTCTTGGCTGTCGCACTCGCCTTGCTAGCTTTTGCAGCGGGCTTTGCCTTGGTTGTTTTGGTCGACGGCTTTACTGTTTTGGCGCCAGCTTTAGATTTTGGAGCAGCCTTAGCCGCCGGCTTAGGAGTTTTCGAGGCTTTTGCTGCCGAGGTTTTGTTTACTGCAGACTTTGCTTGGGTTTTTGAGGGCTTTGGCGCGCTCTTTGAGCCCGCGTCGCGGGAAGCTTTTTTTGTAGCTGCGGGGGCTTTTGCCACTTTGTCCTCTCGCCGGAAGGCTTTTCCGGGCATTACTAAGACCCATGTCAAGTCGGAAAAAATCCGCCTGACTGGGTCTTGTCTTATTATGACACGGTTTCAACCCAGGCTCTGACCGGATAGATAGCGTGCCATATGGCAAACAATGCCTAACCCCTTTGTATTCCTGACCTAGCCTTAGTCCATGCCACTTGCGCTGATCACGGGGGCCAACGCCGGCCTAGGTTTCGAATCCGCCCGCGGACTTCTAGCACGGGGTTTCGAAGTCGTGCTGACCAGTCGCGATCGGGCAAGGGCCGAAAAAGCCCTCGGGCGACTGCGGGACGAATACCCCAAAGGGCAGATCTCAGCTCTATCGCTCGATCTGTCAATTTCATCGAGTGTTGACGCCCTCGCGTCGGCCTTTTCGGCAAGATTTCCAAGTTGGGATGTGCTGATCAATAACGCGGGTGCCAAAGTACTTCTTGAGTATTCCGAAACAGATTCGGGCATTGAGTATCACTACGGCGTGAACGCGGTGGGCCATTTTGCAATAACTGCAGATCTATTGAAATTCCGTGCGCCGATTTCAAGAGTTGTTACGGTGACATCAATTGTTGCTAGATGGGCCAATCCAACACTCGGTCCCATCGGTTCTAAGGCAAACTATTCCCGCGGTGAGAGCTACGGGGCGAGTAAGTTGTCAAATTTGCTTTTTGCCCTAGAGCTTGAAAGACGCTTTGGTTCGAGCGCCTTTAGCTCAGTGGCGGCGCATCCAGGATTTGCGAGGGCTGAACCATATGGTCCGCCAAGCACAAGATTCTTCGAACTTTTACTTGCCCAGACAGCTGCACGTGGAGCGCTTCCAATCATTGAAGCTGCGGCCGATAGCAATGTTGTCGGGGGCAGCTATCGAGCACCAAGAGTTTTCGAACTTTGGGGTGAGCCAGGTGACGGAGCGCTTGCCAAAAACTGCACCCTAGAGAACCAAGCAGAGAATTGGCAAATTCTCGAGGAACTATCCGGAAGAAAGTTAACTCTTTGAATCGTCTGGTTTGTTTCTCTGCCTGGACGCGAGATAGCTCTCGAGTTCGGCGGCTATTTCTTCAGCGTTTGGAAGTTTCACAACCGGTTTTCTAATCGGTGCTCTGGAGGGGCCAGAGACTTCGTTTTGATAACCCTGTTCAAGAGTTGTAATCATTTTTTGAAGCTCGACGTTGTCGCTTATCTGCTCAGTGAGCTTGGAGAGAAATTCTCTGCCGTCCTCGCGCAAATCATCCGAGGGAAAGACCAAACCGGTTGAGGAGGAAACCAACTCAAAGGCGGCAACCGCGGCCTGTGGAAAATCATTGTCAGCTAAGTAGTGAGGGCAAAGCAAAACGTATCCAACAATCGGCAAGCCGGTCCTTGCAACCTTGTACTCCAAGAGGTGAAGAACGTTCCCTGGAACCTGAGTCTGTGGCTTCCACTCGGAAAGCTCATTAACAATGTCTTTGCGATTTCCCGAAACGGTGACACCGATTTCACGGGTGTGCGGAATTGGAAATGGAATAGCGTGCAGCCAGGTGATGTCTTTCACTCCCAATCGCTTGATCAGGCGAATGATTGCGTCGGTGAAAGCCTCCCAACGAAAATCTGGCTCGTAGCCGTGAAGAAATAGAAACGGTTGGTTGGCTTCATCGTGAACCAAATAGAGCCCAAGATTTGCCGGCTCGTAGTCTTCAATGTGATCCTTCTCGAAATACATCACCGGTCTTCTCGAGCGGTAGTCGAGCAACTCATCATTGTTGAAAGTCAAGATCTGAGTGGTGGATAGGTTTGCAAAAATGTTCTCCGAGAACTGGCTCAGCACTCCCCCGGCATCGGTAAAACCGGTGAGCCCTGCAATCAGGTGAAGACCCGGGGGCACCTCAACCTGGTCTAACTCAAACTCGTATAACGGTTCTCTGGACATAACACTAAGTCTAAGCACTAGCTGGAATAGCATTGGGGCTATGACGAAGCTGAAAATCACCCTGACTCAAACCGCTCCCGCTCTCTCTCGCTCCACTGCGACGGTGGTTGGAGTGGAGGGTCCCGCAAAGTCGCCGAAGCTTTCCCAAAACAAACTGGAAGCGCAGCTTGCGGCAAGCCTCAACCTGGCTTCTCTGGGAGTTTCGAGCGATCTTGGTTCAATCAAGAAACTGGCAGGCCCCAGTGCTTCGGTAATCGCAACGGTGGGGTTGGGGACAGCAAAAGATATTGACGCAATAAGAGATGCCATGGGTTCAGCTTCTAGGGAACTTGGTGGTTTGGAACACGTGGTTTTGGATATTCCCCTAACAACCAAGGAGCAGCTGCTTGCTGCTATCGAGGGTTTCCAGCTTGGAAACTACGAGTATTTGCCTTATAAATCAAAAACCGACAAGCGCTCAGTCAGCAAGCTGACAATCATTACTGCACTGAAGCTAGGTACTAAAGAACTGGCCGAATTAGAGATATTAACTTCAGCGGTGCACCGAACCAGGGATATGGTGAACGCTCCAGCCAACGATCTATACCCCCAGGTTATGGTCGACTCCGCCAAGAAGCTTTCCAAGGGTCTTGGCATAAAGATAAAGGTGTGGGAAGAAAAAGACTTAATCGCAGATGGCCTTGGGGGCATCCATGCAGTTGGCAAGGGCTCAAATAGGCCACCTCGCCTTGTGAAGCTCGAATATAAACCAGCACGAGCTAAAACTTCGCTGGCGTTGGTCGGCAAGGGAATTACTTTTGATACTGGAGGGCTATCTCTGAAGCCAGCCGAATCGATGGTTGGCATGAAATACGACATGACCGGGGCCGCCTCTGTTTTGCAAGCACTGATTGCCATTGCCTCTCTAAAGCTTCCGATTAGGGCAACTGCATGGCTTTGCTTGGCAGAGAACATGCCTTCCGGAGGCGCAACTAGACCAAATGACGTCATCAGAATCAGAAACGGTAAAACGGTTGAGGTCCTAAACACCGATGCGGAGGGCAGATTGGTGTTGGCCGATGGTCTGTCCATGGCCTCAGAGGAAAATCCTGACTACATAGTTGATGTCGCAACACTTACCGGGGCAGCCACTATTGCCTTAGGTAATCGATACGCGGGGCTCATGGGTGACGAAAAGGCAATAAAGAAGGTGCAAAATGCTGCCGCCACGGCAGGTGAACTGGTTTGGCACATGCCTCTCCCCGAAGAGCTGAGGCCACTTCTCAACTCCGACATCGCAGATATTGCGAATGTAAAAATTGGCAACCGCGCTGGAGGCATGCTAATTGGCGGGCTTTTCCTGCGTGAATTTGTCGGAAGCGACAAGGGTAAACAGCCCGCTTGGGCACATCTCGACATTGCAGGTCCCGCCAATAATGACGCTTCGGCCTACGGCCATACCCCGAAGGGTGCTACCGGTGTCACGGTTCGAACGCTGGTTCAGCTAGCCAGAGACCTCTCCTGAGAAGGGTAGTAAACTCTTACCGACCTTCAAAACCCCGCTCTAAGGAGAAAAATTCGTGGCCGATCACTCATTTGACGTTGTAATTCTCGGCGGCGGAAGTGGTGGCTACGCAGCCGCACTGCGCTCGGCTCAGCTTGGAAAAACGGTTGCGCTAGTCGAGAAGGACAAGCTTGGGGGCACCTGCCTTCACCGCGGATGTATTCCAACCAAGGCATTGCTTCACTCAGCTGAGATCGCCGACAACACCCGCGAGGCAGAACACTTTGGCGTAAACGCCAGCTTCCACTCAATTGACATGCCAAAGGTGAATAGCTACCGCGACGGCATAATCGACAAGCTTTTCAAGGGACTAACTGGGCTTGTTAATTCCAAGAACATCACCGTCGTTTCCGGAGAGGGTCACCTCACCGGTCCAAAAACCGTGACGGTAAACGGCGATAACTACACCGGAACCAACGTGGTGTTGGCGACACGTTCCTACTCGAAGTCCCTGCCGGGGCTGGACATCGGTGGCCGGGTCATCACCTCCGACCACGCCCTAAAGCTCAACTTTGTTCCAAAAAGCGTTATTGTTCTGGGCGGCGGAGTAATTGGTGTTGAGTTTGCCTCCATCTGGCGCTCCTTCGGTTCAGAGGTCACGATTATCGAAGGCCTACCCCACCTTGTTCCAAACGAGGACGAGGTTATTTCTAAAGCTCTTGAACGCGCGTACCGCAAACGTGGCATCGACTTCAAACTTGGTGTTCGTTTCAGCGGGGTTGAGCAGACCGAAACCTCGGTGACTGCGGTTCTGGAAGACGGCACCCGAGTTGAGGCCGAGCTGATGCTTGTTGCGGTTGGCCGCGGGCCAAACACGGCAGGTTTCGGCTACGAGGAACAGGGCCTGACCATGGATCGTGGTTGGGTTCCAACAAATGAGCGACTACAGACCAATCTCCCTGGAGTCTACGCAGCAGGTGACATTGTTCCCGGCGTTCAACTAGCGCATCGCGGATTTCAGCAGGGCATTTTTATCGCTGAAGACATCGCTGGCCTAAACCCTGCAGCAATCGATGAAGACGGTATTCCAAAGGTCACCTACTGTGAACCAGAAATTGCATCGGTTGGACTTTCCGAAGCCAAGGCTAAAGAAAAGTTTGGAGCCGAGAATGTAGCGACTTACGAGTACAACCTCGGAGGAAACGGAAAGTCTCAGATTCTTGGAACGGCAGGATTCATCAAGCTAGTTCGAAGAGTTGATGGCCCAGTTCTCGGTGTTCACATGATCGGTTCTCGGGTTGGAGAGCAAATCGGAGAAGCGCAGCTAATTGTTAACTGGGAAGCATATCCGGAAGATGTCGCAAGCTTGGTTCACGCCCACCCAACCATGAACGAAGCCATGGGAGAGGCCCACCTGGCTCTTGCTGGCAAGCCTCTTCACGCCCACGCCTAGACTTTAGAAATAACAACAAGGAGTTTTAAATAATGAGCGAATCTGTAGTGCTACCAGCCCTCGGTGAATCCGTCACCGAAGGAACGGTCACCCGCTGGCTAAAAAAAGTTGGCGACAGCGTCCAAGTTGACGAGCCCCTAGTAGAAGTGTCAACCGACAAGGTCGATACCGAAATACCTTCGCCGGTTGCCGGAGTAATCGAGCAGATTCTCGTTCAAGAAGATGAGACTGTCCAGGTTGGCGCCGTCTTGGTGATCATCGGGTCCGGTTCAGATTCGCCAGCTGCGCCAGTTCAAGCCGCCGAAGTTCCTGTTGCTGCACCGGTTGCTCCCCCTGCTCCGGTAGCGGCACCAGTAGTTCCTCCGGTTGTTACAGCACCGGTTGTTTCCTCAACTGATGCAGGATATGTGACACCCCTTGTCAGAAAATTTGCCCAGGACACAGGCGTTGACCTAACGCGCGTCGTCGGAACTGGAGTCGGCGGAAGAATCCGCAAGGAAGACGTTATGGCAGCGGCTTCTGGTTCTGCTTCTGCTTCAGTACCTGCAGCGGCCTACGTTCCAGCTCCAGTTAGTGCTCAACGCGGAACCAGTGAACCTATGTCGAGGCTTCGCAAGGTTCTTGCCGAGCGCGCGGTAGCTTCGATGGTTTCCTCTGCACAGCTGACAACGGTTGTTGAAGTTGACGTCACAAGAATTGCTGAGATGCGTAAGGTCGTTCAAGCCAAGTTCATAGCAGCCACCGGTACCAAGTTGAACTTCATGCCGTTTTTCTTCTTGGCTAGCGCCGAAGCGCTCCGCGCTCACCCGAAGCTAAACGCTTCAATTGAGGGCGAGAACATCAACTACCACCCGAGCGAGAACGTAAGCTTTGCAGTCGACACCGACCGGGGACTGCTTACCCCTGTTATTCGTGATGCTGCCAGCTTGAATCTTGCTCAAATTGCTCAGCAGATTGCAGATCTAGCTTCAAGAACTAGAGAGAACAAGTTGAAGCCAGACGAGATGATGGGTGGGACTTTCACCCTCACCAACACCGGAAGTCGAGGAGCGCTGTTTGACACACCGGTTGTTTTCCTTCCTCAGGTGGCAATTCTTGGAACCGGTATCGTCCAAAAGCGTCCGGTGGTGATCACCGGAGCCGATGGACAAGAATCAATTGCAATTCGCTCGATGGTTTACTTGGCTCTGAGCTACGACCACCGCCTAATTGACGGAGCGGATGCTTCTCGATACTTGGTTGACGTGAAGGCTCGTCTCGAGGATGCAAACTTTGAGGCCAACCTAGGGATCTAATCTCTCTCCCAGCTCGATTAGGTCACCACCTTTCTGGCTGTCCGTTCGAAACTGATAGCTCTGAGTCCTTCCGTCTTGACACTCGACTCGTGCGTTTATCAATTGCGTTGAGCCAAGCGATTGCGCTATTTGAATAGTTGCTAAACCTAAATCCGATTGGATTACCAATTCACTACCGTGGGCCATTGAATTAGGTATCTGTCTACTGAACCAGTCTCGAAATTCAGACTCCGCGAAATCGAGTGCGCAGCTTATGGAAATGGAGGGTTCCACACTTTCTGCTTCTAGCTCGGGGCTAGAAATTTGAAATGACCAAAACATCAAAATGGCTCCAAGAAACAATGACGGGGCAATAAGAGTTCGAACATCAAATTTCTTTTTGATTTCGCTGCTTAAGAACCCGACATTTTGTATAAAGACCTCCTCTCGAATACTTGCCCGCGAGTGCTGATGAACTTGGCCGAGGAACAGTCTTAACTCCCGGCTGTCTGTTGATAGAAAGTAGGTCTTTCCAAGATTAAGCAAGCTGTGCTTGATTCCCTGCTGCTCGAGTAAAAATCCAACACTGGCCCAGTTCGGACCGAGAAGACCCCCGCAAAAGATCAGTAGCTTAGAGCCTTGCGAATCGATAGCCTCGTGAACTTCGAGCCCCCGAATCTTTAGCGAGCTCAAAACTTCGATTCCACGAGTTGCCAGGGTTCGAAGGTGGGCTTGCCGCATGAGCTTTACGGTATTCAAGGAAACGTGCCGACTGGGACCAGAATTTTGATTCTCTGGATAACTCTTAGACTTGGGGGCGTGCCAGAATTTCTCACCGCAGGCTTGAGCCCCGAATTTGTCCCATATTTAGATGGACTGGCCCTTCAGCGCCTTACCCACAAAGAAGTGGTTGCTGGCAAGAGACCGGACACAGTTATTTTGCTCGAACACGAGAGCACATATACCGCTGGTAAGAGAACCGAGGACTCCGAGAGGCCGACCGATGGCACGAGCGTTATAGATGTCGACCGCGGTGGCAAGATCACCTGGCACGGTCCGGGTCAACTTGTTGGCTACCCCATCATGAGACTTCCCGACCCAATTGACGTGGTTGGCTATGTTCGGTTTTTGGAACAGGTGCTAATTGACGTCTGCGCGGATTTTGGACTTGTCACCGAAAGGGTTGAGGGTCGATCGGGAGTCTGGGCACCAACAGGTGGCACCCACGTCAAAATAGCTGCGATTGGTATTCGAGTTGCCGAACACACTACGATGCACGGCTTCGCACTGAATTGCTCGAACTCCTTGGAGCCCTATGAAACCATCGTGGCCTGCGGCATTAAGGATGCTGGCACCAGCACAATTTCCACCCTCACTGGCCAATTGGTGACTCCGGCAATGGCAGCCGAGCGCGTAAAGCTTCGGCTTCGAGACATTGCTAAAGTTGAAGCATGACCCAGACCGATCCTGGACAAAAGCCGGCCAAAAAGATGCTCCGCATCGAGGCAAGAAACTCCGCTATTCCTATCGAACGCAAGCCAGAGTGGATCAAGACAGTTGCC
Organism: Rhodoluna sp.; assembly: GCF_049276775.1. Lineage (GTDB taxonomy): Bacteria > Actinomycetota > Actinomycetes > Actinomycetales > Microbacteriaceae > Rhodoluna. The sequence goes on along the minus strand of NZ_JBASXC010000039.1, from coordinate 8,051 downwards.
AAGATGGGTCCTGAGTATCAGGCCATGCACAAGCTGGTGAAGTCAGAGAATTTACACACCGTCTGCCAGGAAGCGGGATGCCCAAATATCTACGAGTGCTGGGAAGACCGAGAGGCAACTTTTTTGATCGGTGGTTCCCAGTGCACCAGAAGGTGCGATTTCTGCCAGATTGATACCGGTAAGCCCGTAGCCTTCGATCCCGATGAGCCGCGTCGAGTTGCGGTATCGGTTAGACAAATGGAGCTTCGCTACGCAACCGTGACGGGGGTCGCAAGGGATGATCTGCCCGACGAGGGAGCCTGGCTTTATGCCGAGACCATTAAGCAAATTCACAAAAAATCCCCCGGCACCGGAGTCGAGATTCTGGTTCCAGATTTCTCCGGCAATCCTGAACTCCTAAAGAAGGTATTTGACGCAAAGCCCGAGGTCTTTGCTCACAACGTCGAAACAGTTCCGCGAATTTTCAAGGAAATTAGACCGGCATTTAGCTACGAGCGCTCTTTGGATGTATTAACCCAGGCTCGCAACGTCGGAATGGTGACCAAATCCAATCTGATTTTAGGTATGGGCGAAACACGAGAAGAAATTTCCCAGGCCATGATTGATTTGTTCAATGCTGGAACCGACATTTTGACCATTACGCAGTATTTGAGGCCCACGCCTAAGCATCACCCGGTAAATCGTTGGGTAAAACCCCAGGAATTTGTCGAACTTCGTGAAGAGGCCGAGGCTCTTGGCTATCTAGGGGTATTGAGTGGGCCGCTGGTTCGATCCTCATACCGCGCCGGACGACTCTGGGCAGTATCTATGAACAAAAAGGGTCTCCCCGTTCCAGAGAATCTTCAACACCTAGCCGACGCGGCAGCCAAGGATGGCTTCGCTCAAGCTGTCGCTTAGAAAATCAGTAAAGGAAATCATGGCAGAGAAAAAACCTAAGGTTCCAAAGGAGCCAGGGAAAATAAAGCAGCTCTGGCGGGTATACAAACTAACCGCAAAGGCAGATAAGAACTTTGTTCTGGCTGGTGTGCTTGCCTTTATTGCCCCTCTTGCCATCGGCACTGTAGCGATACTTCTCTTTTTCCAAGACTCTCTCCTAACTACATTTTTGTGGTCGGTCACAACAATCCTTACCTCGTTCTTGTTGGCGCTGACTGTACTATCACGCAGAGCCGAAAGAGCCGCCTTTATGAGAATTGCCGGACAGCCTGGGGCTGTCGCCGCAGTAATTGGATCGACCCTCAAGCGTGGCTACTCAAGCAGCGAGATGCCGGTTGCCGTTGACCCAAAGTCAAAAGACGCGGTCTATAGAACCGTTGGTAAAGCTGGGGTAGTTTTGATCGCCGAGGGGGGCTCATCAAGAGTTAAGCAACTTATTGAGGATGAAAAACGTAAGGTCTTAAGAGCGATTCCCGGAGTCACCATCCCGGTGATTTGGGTCAATCAGGACCCAGCCTCGACCCAGCTGCACTCCTTGACGAAGACTATTTATAGGCTCAAAAAGACACTTACTAGGGCCGAAATATCAATTGTGAATAAGCGCCTGGGCGGCCTTGGCCTGAACATCCCTATTCCAAAGGGAATTGACCCGAACCGGGTTCGTCCGGGCCGCAGGATGTAAGTTTTACATTCCCGAAACATTTCGCGAACTTTCTGAAACATCCAACTAGATAAACTTTTGCCTAATCGGAGCTTTTTACCCGCCAAACCAACCGAAGGGAACAAAAACCATGTTCAAGACTGCCTCAGAAGTCGTGAAGTTCATCAAAGAGAACGACGTCAAATTTCTAGACGTTCGATTCACCGACCTGCCAGGAGTTCAGCAGCACTTCAACCTCCCTGCGGCAATGATTGATGAGCAGTTCTTTATTGACGGGCAGCTTTTTGATGGTTCATCAATTCGCGGTTTCGCCTCGATTCACGAGTCAGACATGCAACTAATCCCTGACGTCACAACCGCATACCTCGACCCGTTCCGCGTCGAAAAGACCCTAATTATGATTTTTGACATCTACAACCCGAGAAACGGTGAGATCTACGGACGCGATCCACGTCAGGTTGCACGTAAAGCTCAGGCATATCTGAACACCACGGGACTTGCAGATACAGCATTCTTTGCTCCAGAAGCTGAGTTTTTTATCTTCGACGATGTTAGATACGAGACTAAGCAGAACAGCTCTTACCACTTCATCGACAGCTCTGAGGCTTTTTGGAACTCAGGAAAAGAAGAAGCCGGTGGAAACCTAGCCAACAAGACCCCTTACAAGGGAGGCTACTTCCCAGTATCTCCAGTTGACCAACACGTCGACATGAGAGACCAGATTGTTTTGGAGCTCGAGGCTGCCGGTCTCTCAGTTGAAAGGAGTCACCACGAGGTTGGAACCGCTGGTCAGGGCGAAATTAACTACCGGTTCGACACTTTGCTTCACGCTGCTGACGACATCCTGAAGTTTAAGTACATCGTCAAAAATGTAGCCCACTCATTTGGTAAGACAGCAACTTTCATGCCAAAGCCACTGTTCGGTGACAATGGCTCTGGTATGCACGTACACCAGTCGCTCTGGAAGGATGGCAAGCCGTTGTTCTACGACGAGTCTGGCTATGGCGGACTCAGCGACATGGCACGCTGGTACATCGGTGGAATACTAAAGCACGCACCTAGCTTGCTCGCCTTCACAAATCCGAGCATCAACTCCTACCACCGCCTGGTTCCAGGCTTCGAGGCTCCCGTGAACCTGGTTTACTCAGCTGGAAACCGCTCGGCAGCAATCCGAATCCCAATGACAGGAACCAACCCGAAGGCAAAGCGAATTGAGTTCCGCGCTCCAGATGCTTCTTCGAACCCATACCTAGCCTTCTCAGCAATGTTGATGGCTGGCCTTGATGGAATCAAGAACCGCATCGAACCACACGAGCCAGTCGACAAGGACCTCTACGAGTTACCGCCCGAGGAAGCCAAGTTGATCCCTCAGGTGCCCGGAACTCTTGAAGAGGTGCTGAGGGCTCTAGAAGCTGATCACGACTACCTGCTTGCTGGAGACGTTTTCACCAAGGACCTGATTGAGACCTGGATTGACTACAAGCGTGAGAAGGAAATTGCTCCACTCGCAATGAGGCCTCACCCTTACGAGTTCGAGCTTTACTACGGCGTTTAGTCGAAAAAAAGCCTTTCAAACACCGTGCGTCCGCGCCGGGTGGCAGCTAGATAGTCTTCCTCAAGATTGCTAGCTCCCCCGCGCGGATAGCCAATTAAGCGAGCTATTCCCTCTAGCTGGTGCCGGTCGACGGGTAACACATCGGTTCTCTTATTCAAATACAACATTGCCGCAGAGCGAATCTTCGAGGAGATTACCCAAGCCTCAAGTAGGACTCTGGAATCGGAATTTGAGATCAGACCAACCTTCTCCATCTGGTTAAGGGCCAAAAGGGTGTGCGGGGTTTGAACCTCCGGGTGCTTGCTGGCGTGCCTCAGTTGCAAAAGCTGTACCAACCACTCAACGTCGCTAATCGAACCGCGACCGAGCTTGAGATGACGCTTTGGGTCAGCGCCTTGCGGTAGGCGCTCAACTTCTACGCGTGCCTTGATTCTGCGAATCTCGATAATTGCCGCTTGCTCGATGTTTTCTGGGTACCGGTACCGATCAATTAGCTCTAGGAAGGAATCCTTGATTCCAGGTTCACCGGAAATTAGCCTTGCCCGCAAAAGAGCTTGAGACTCCCAGGTTCCAGCCCACCTTTTGTAATAGGCGGCATAGGAATCAATTGATCGAACAATCGGACCGTTTTTCCCCTCGGGCCGAAGGTCAAGATCCAGTTCGAACTCGAGGGCCTGGTCGGCGCTTAGCCTCCTTATCTCAGATACCAACTGCTCGGCCTCAGCCTGAGCCTTGTTTACGTCCTCAGTGAGCGGTCGGTAGACAAACATGACATCCGCGTCCGACCCAAAACCAAGTTCTGCACCGCCAAACCGACCCATTGCAACTATTGCCAGCTCGTGAGTTAGTGGGCCCATACTTTCAATCATGAACTTGGTTGCGATTTCCTGAATTGCAACCAGGTAGCTTTCGGTTAAGTCCGAAAGCCCCCTGGAGGTCTGCTCTAAATCCAAAATGCCAAGAACTGAGCCCATAGCAACCCGCAGTGTCTCTTTTCTTCGAATGGCGCGAAGGCTGGTGGCAGCGAGTTCGGCTGCCTCATGTCTTGCGATTATCGCTTGGAATTGGGCAGTTAGAGACTCGAGAGAATCTGGCTGCAACTCGTCCTCACGATCAAACCAGGCGGCTGCCTCAGGGATTTTTTCAAACAAATTTGTCGCAAGGCGACTGGTCGAAAAGACTTGCGTCATTCTTTTGGCTGCGCCGGATGAGTCTCGGAGCATGCGAAGGTACCAGTGAGAATCCCCCAAATCTTCGCTGAGTCTTCGAAACGCCAAGAGCGCTGCATCCGGATCAGTGCCCTCGGCAAACCATTGAAGCAAGACTGGTAGCAGTTGCCTCTGAATGGCCGCTCTTCTTGAGAGCCCAGAGGTTAGAGCACTGATGTGACCGAGTGCGCTCTTGGTGTCCTGAAATCCAATTGCAGCCAGGCGCTCCTGCGCCTGAGCACTGGTTAGTTCGAGAGCTTCCTGGCTAAGACCTGACACGGCACTTAGCAGTGGCCGATAAAAAAGCTGCTGGTGTAAATCTCGAACCTCAAGCTTTACCCTCTCCCAGCGCTCGATTAACCCCGAGGTGGACAATTCCAGAGACACGGCTCTGGCAATTGATCTTCGGGCGCCCTCATCAACCGGCATCAAGTGAGTGCGGCGCATGGCTGAAAGCTGAATTCTGTGCTCGAGTAATCTCAAGAAGCGATAGTGAGAACTAAATCGTTCAGCGTCCTCTCGCCCGATGTATCCGGCATTAGAAAGTGCCTCCAGGGCTCCCAGCGTGTCTCTAACCCTGATGGATTCATCGGCTCGGCCATGCACCAGCTGAAGCAGCTGCACCGTAAATTCGATATCCCGTAATCCCCCGGGGCCCAACTTGATTTGAGAGTCAACCTCAGCGGTTGGAATGTTGTCCGTGACTCGCTGGCGCATTTTTTGAACCGAGTCGACGAAGTTTTCGCGCACCGTACTTTCCCACACCTTAGGCCAAATACGCTCAATGTATTGCTGTCCTAGGTCTTGATCGCCGGCTATCGGGCGCGCCTTGAGAAGAGCTTGGAATTCCCAACTCTCGGCCCAACGCTCGTAGTAGCTCTGGTGCGAATCCAAAGATCTAACCAAGGCTCCGGATTTGCCCTCGGGGCGAAGGTTCGCATCGACTTGCCAAAGAGCCGGCTCGGTGCCAACCTCATCCATGATTCGCATCATTCGCGTCAGAAGTTTTGTGGCAATTTCTAGGGCTCTCGAGCTTTCCAGTTCTCCGCTTGGCTCGGCAACAAAAATTACGTCTACATCAGATATGTAGTTGAGCTCACGGGCTCCGCACTTACCCATGCCGATGACCGCGATTCTGGTCTGTGAGATTTCTCTCTCAGGAAAAGACACTGGATTTGAAGAATCGCTTAGCTCTAACCGTGCCAGATCTAGACCCGCGTCAATAGTTGCCCCCGCTAGATCGGCAAGGCATGCCGCAACCTGTGACAGCCCGAGAGTTGCTTCCAATTGACCAAGATCAAAAGCCGCAATAAGCAGAAGCTGGCTTCGATAGGCCGCCCTTAACTCCTGGACGCCTACCGCACTTTTGGACAACGCTTTCGAGTGGTCAGCGAGCGTTGGAAGTTGGGCTTTTTTTGTTAGAAGGTCAAGTTTTTCGATGTGCCGGTCAAGAAACTCATAAAGTGCAGTGGAGGCCCCAAGTACCAGACAGAGTCTCTCCAGTGATTCGGCATTTGAGCTAAAGCTTTTGAGTTTGGTTGTGTGCTGCCTTGCAAGCTTCAGTAAAAGCTCAAGAGCCTGGTCCGGGTTTTGCGCCTTGGCAACAAATGCAAGGGCGGGCCTTACGCGATCACCTAGAAGCCCAACAAGCTCCTCCAAGTTCGATAAAGCTGGTTGGAGGTCTATAAACCCGAAACCTGCAAGCTCAGAGAGGCCTGAGGTGCGCTCAAGAGCCATGAATAACTAGAGCGTCTCGAAGTTCTGCTTGAGCTCAAATGGGGTCACCTGTGAGCGATATGCAGACCATTCTGCCTGCTTGTTGGCAAGCACATAGCTAAAGACCTGCTCGCCTAGGGTTTCTGCTGCCAGTTCTGACTCCTCAAGCTTTCTTATGGCGTGATCGAGGGACTGCGGAAGTGGCTGAATGCCCATCGCGCGACGCTCTGAATCGGTCAAGTCCCAAACGTTGTCCTCGGTTTCGGCAGGTAGCTCGTACTCATTCTCGATTCCCTTAAGACCTGCGTTCAATAGCAGCGCGTATGCAAGGTAGGGGTTTGCTGCCGAGTCGATGGCACGGTACTCAACTCTCGAAGATCCACCCTTGTCTGGCTTATAAAGCGGAACTCGAATTAATGCAGAGCGGTTATTATGACCCCAGCAAACAAAGCTAGGAGCTTCCCCGCCTCCCCAGAGTCGCTTATAAGAGTTGACATACTGGTTTGTCACCGCTGTAATTTCTGGAGCGTGACGAAGCAGTCCCGCTATGAATTGGCGTCCTACCTTTGATAGGTGATACTGGCCACCAGCATCATAGAAAGCGTTGGTGTCACCCTCGAATAGAGACATGTGAGTGTGCATGCCCGAACCCGGGTGATCAGTGAACGGCTTCGGCATAAAGGTTGCGTAGACGCCCTGCTCAATGGCAACCTCCTTGATTACTGTCCTGAAAGTCATGATGTTGTCTGCCATGGTCAGGGCATCTGCGTAGCGAAGGTCAATCTCGTTTTGACCAGGGCCCCCCTCGTGGTGACTGAACTCCACGGAGATACCCAACTGCTCCAGCATTGAAACTGCTCGGCGTCTAAAGTCGTGAGCGGTTCCACCGGGGACGTTATCGAAGTAACCCGCCTTATCAACCGGTATCGGTCCCTCTGGGCCAATTTCAGATGACTTTAAAAGGTAAAACTCGATTTCGGGGTGGATATAAAAAGAAAAACCAAGGTCGCTTGCCTTGGCAAGTGCACGCCGCAAAACGTTCCTAGGATCGGCAGCCGCAGGCTGGCCGTCAGGAGTCATAATGTCGCAGAACATCCTGGCGGTTGGATTAATCTCCCCACGCCAAGGAAGAATCTGGAATGTTGAAGGGTCAGGCTGGGCAAGCATGTCAGCTTCGAAGCTTCTAGAAAGCCCCTCGATGGCCGAGCCATCGAAACCCAAGCCTTCGGCGAAAGCGCCCTCAACTTCAGCCGGTGCAATAGCGACCGACTTCAGGGTTCCGGCCACATCAGTGAACCAAAGTCGCACAAATTTGACGCCGCGCTCCTCGATAGTCCTGAGGACAAAATCGCGCTGCTTATCCATGAAAAACCTCTTCCTTGCCTGCTACTAGGCTAATGCTTATGCCCGCAGTTCGCGTAGCCATGGCCCAGATAAACCCTACAGTGGGGGATCTTGCTGGCAACAGCACAAAAATTATTAACTTTGCCACCCGGGCAAGAGACCAGGGTGCCAACCTCGTGATTTTTCCAGAACTTGCCCTCTCTGGCTACCCAATCGAAGACCTAGCTCTCAGCCAAGACTTTCTCACCTCCTGTCACGAAGCTCTGGAAAAGCTAGCTAGCGACCTGGCTGCTTCTAGCTGCGGGGAAATGACTGTAGTTGTGGGCTACCCGGGTTTTGCCAAAGAACCGACCAGCTGGGCCATCGGACAAAACAAGGCTGCTGTTATTCGAGCCGGCAAGGTAGAGGGCGACTATGCCAAACATCACCTGCCCAACTATTCGGTGTTTGATGAATACCGAGTTTTTGTTCCAGGTAGGAAATCACTGACTTTCACTCTCGAGAGTCTAAATTTTGCGGTCGTGATCTGTGAAGATATTTGGCAATCAGGCGGTCCAGTTGCCGAGATATCAAATTCAAACGTTGATTTGACTCTCGTCCTCAACGGCTCCCCTTTTGAAACCAGCAAGAC
>NZ_JBASXC010000038.1:0-19322 GCF_049276775.1 Rhodoluna sp. | reverse complement strand
GCTCCGCTCCGGTTTTTTCGCAGGCCATGCTGGCTGCAATCCCAGAAACCCTGGCTATCTCAGAAAGCTCGGAATCGGAAACCCTCTCGAGCCTCTCAAAGGCTTTTGAACCAAGAGCCGAAAGTTGCTCGAGCTGAATCAGAGTATTCGCACAAAAAGTATCCCCCGCACCAACGGTGTCCTGGACCTGGACTTTTCGAGAAGGGACATCAATTCGCGTCTTATTCCTTCGGTAGACGCTTACGCCATCCCCACCTCGGGTGACAAACACGATCTTTGTAGTGCCCCCAATCCAGCTCCACGCGATCTCGTCAATAGCTGAGCTGTTATCTGCTGCACCTTCCAAACCGTATAGCCAAGCGATGTCGTCGTCGGAGGCTTTGATGAGGTGAGAAAAGGAGTTCACGCGCTCTACGCGTTCACGCTCTTTTGCTACCTCAAATCCCAGGGCCGGACGAACGTTTATGTCGTGCGAAATGGTTAGTAGCTCCTGGTCAAAGAACGCTTTCGCCCAGGTTTCGATAACTGCGTTTCCAGGAGGCATTGCCATCGTCAAACAGCCAAACTGAATGGCTTTTGCTCCAAGGGTTTGCATTTTTTGAATGGTTGGAAGTTCACTCGTTGTCCAGGCCCAGTCGGCGGTGTTTTCAACGTAGAAAGAGTAGTTGGCACCACCAGATTCACCAATCGATGCGATGGCAACAGTTGATTGCTGCGTGGCATCGATTGCGTGCTCGAGACCGACTTCGTTATCAATTAGTCGCTGGCGAATTTTCTGGCCGAAGGCGTCGCTTGAGATTCGGGCCAAAAGCTGTTGACTGGCGCCAAGCCTTGCGAGGGCAATTGCAACATTGGCGTTGGCTCCGCCAACTACCGCCTGAAACCGCCCGGAGGCGTTTCTATCCTCAATAAGGTCGATGAGGGCTTCCCCTATAACAACAATCACAAGGCCAGTTTAGGGCGACCTCTAGGCTAGGGATATGGAAATCAAATTATCGAAACAGGCCATCCTTGCACCTCTTATTGGGCTGGTGGTTGCGTGGATCCTGTTCATGTTTGCGATCTACTCGGACCTGTTCGTTTTCCCCATCTATGACTCTCAAGGGATGTATCAGGGGGAGGCACAAGTTGTTCGGATCTCCACCTACCTGATTCTTTTGGCCATCGTGGTCTTTGGTCTTTTGTCCCTCTCCGGCCAGCGCATTGCCCTTCGAGCCAGAGAATTAGCCGGCCCGGAGAACTCTCTAGCAAGAGCGGCCCACCGTTTTGGGAATTTGGCTGTAATTCTGGCGCTGGTTGCTGGAGCGGTCTACGCAATCGGAAACTTCCTCGGAGCATTTTCCTCCTTTGGTAATCGCGAGGAAAATCTCTTGGTTCGGCTCTTTGATGTTTATATCCCGATTCTTTTGGCAACCGGCCTAGTTGTATACATCTTGCTGAGAGCCTTTGTGTTCCGCAAGCAAGTTATTAAGGGTTCCAAAAAAGTGGGTATGTCCGAATCGGAGAAGGCCCTGGGTCTTGGCTACGCGGTTCCGATTATTGCAACTGCAATTGCCATCATCTTTGGACTTGTGGTTTATGACGTGACCAGAACTGAGCTTCAATTCTGGGTGTGGGTAATTATTCAGGTGATTGTCGTTATAGGTATTTTGCTTGGAACTAGATTCTCAACCAAGGCCAAGACTGCTAAGGCTGTTGCCCCAAAGCCAAAGGCTACCTTGGCGGCCGGAGCTGCCAATTTGAATTTTGTGCTCTCGATTGTTTTTGGAGCGGTCGTCTCGATCATGTCCTTCAGCTTCGGGGCATCCGCTATTCGAGAGCTGATGGTCTTTCCCGAATATAGAGAACCAGAGCCCGGCGAAGATTTCGTCTTTGACTCCACTTGGGAGGTCACCCCTCCAAGCATCAGTTGGTTCATTGAGGACATGCTTCCTGCACTGGTGCTCCTGTTTTTAGCAGCGGCTGGAACCTACCTTTCTATTACGGAGAGAAACAGGGAAGCCCTTGTGGTTAGCCCCACCAAAGTCAAAAAGGGCAAAAGGTAACTAGTAATTGATTTTGGAAGTCAAAGCCCTGCTGTTCGATAACGACGGGGTATTGGTAGATTCGCACGACAGCGTAGATGCGTGCTGGGCCAAATGGGCAATTGAATTCGGCATCGAGGGATTTAGCATCTCGAATCACTACGGCACCCGGGCCCAGGATTTGGTTTTATCTCTTGTTGGGGAAGAAAGATTTGAAGCCGGCAACAACCGCATCAATGAGCTCGAGCAAGAATCAGCTCACGAGACGGTTCCGCTTCCCGGAGCAATTGAATTACTGCCTTCACTTCCTTTGAACCGCTGGACCATCTGCACCTCGGCTAACCCAAAACTTGGACTCGCGAGAGTCCAAGCAGCTGGGCTTCCGGTGCCAAAGCAACTGGTGACCGGTGGCGATGTTGAAAAAGGTAAGCCAGCACCAGATCCGTATCTGCTTGGAGCCAAGAGATTGGGTTTTGATCCAGGGGACTGCATTGTTTTTGAAGATGCCCAGGCTGGTGTTTTGGCAGGCAAAGCAGCCGGGGTCAAGCTGGTGATCGGGGTTTCGGTTAGGGCACTGGATACCGAAGCCGATATCGTGATTGAGGATTTGGTGGGAATCAGCTTTGATGGAAACAAGTTGTTCATACCGGAAGAGAAAATCCTAAGGAGATAGCAAATGGCCGATGTAACGATGTATGGAGCTGACTGGTGTGGGGATTGCCGAAGGTCTAAGGCCCTTTTGACCGCAACCGGCGTTGACTTCGAGGTCAAGGACGTTGAACAGAGCGCTGAATTCACCGAGGAAGCCAGGGCCATTTCCGGCAGAACCAATATCCCGGTGATTGTCTTTGCCGATGGCAAGCACCTGGTTGAGCCCTCTGATCCAGAGCTCCACGCGGAGCTTACACTTCGGGGCCTTATTTCTTAGAACTTTTCCTAGCTATATCGGGGTATTCCCCCTAAGCTAGAAAAGTTGGGAACATCCCAGCAGTAGTCGTTTGCAGTGCACTACAGGTGCATCAGTCTTTACCTCTTATTAGCCCTGGCAAGAACCAGATCAGCTAAAGGTCTAGCGCAGTTCGACTAGACCGAAACGACGAACATCAGTTTCAATGAAGTGCCTCAAATTTGGGGTTCTGTTGAGCCGTGCTCGTCATAAATAGAGGAATAACAAAGTATGCCTAATTACGGCAAAGCCGCACCGCGTCCAAAGTCCGGTGCTTCAAAATCAGCCCCCAAGCGAGCAAGCTCGGCTTTCGGAGCAAAATCATCCGCTCCCAAAAAGCCTCACCGCAAAGGATCAGTAGAGCCTCGCGAGATGAGCGGGCGTAAGCCAGACCGCGGTAACAACTGGGAGCCAAAGTCCCCTAGAACTGAAGCAGGCCGGAAGCCCCGTCACACAGCCGAAGACCGCGCGCAGCGCGCTCCTCGCAGCTTTGACGATCGCGCCCCAAGATCTTCGGATGACAGAACTCAGAGAAAAGAGTGGTCAGACAAGCCTCGCTACGGCCAGGGTAGGAACGACCGCCCAGAGCGCAAGAGCTGGTCAGACCGTCCTTCCTATGGAGATAGAAACGAGTCACGTTCTTCTGATTCACGTGGTTCAGATTCCAGAGGCGAGCGTAAGCCAGCTTCAAGATCAGACCGCCCTTGGGAGTCAAGAACTTCTTCACCTCGTTCAGATCGCAATTCTTCTGACCGCAGCTACTCAGACCGTTCCGAGCGCCCAGCGCGCTCAAACTCCGATCGCCCTTGGGAATCACGTTCTCCAAGGTCAGATCGATCAGAGCGTTCCGGAGATTCAAGGGGCTTCGCTCCTCGTTCAAACTCACGCGAGTATGACAGGGACCGTAATCCTTACCGCGAGGACAGAGTTTCAAGAGATCGCTCTAGGGATGAGAGCTTCGTAGGCGCTCGCGATAAGAACCCAAACAAGAAGGCTTTCTTCGAGGACAAGGTTCTAGAAAAGCTAGTTGTTGCTGATGCCTCAGAGGTAACCATTCAGGGAAGCTTCGAAGAGATGGGTCTTCACCCGAAGCTCGTCACAGCTCTTCGTGGCATGGGAGCAGAAACCCCATTCCCGATTCAGCAGTCCACAATTCCTGCAGCGCTTGAAGGCCGGGATGTTTTGGGTCGCGGAAAAACGGGATCTGGAAAGACAATCGCTTTCTCGGTCCCCATCATTTCCAAGATGGTTGCGGCTGGATCACAGCCAAGAAAACCAAATAAGCCTCGTGCTTTGATCTTGGCTCCAACCCGTGAGCTTGCTGATCAGATTGACAGAACCATTTCGGCTCTGGCTCGCTCGGTTGGTTTCTACACAGCTTGTGTTTATGGTGGTGTTCCTCAGCGCAGACAAGAAATCGCTCTTAGCCGCGGTGTTGACATCGTTGTTGCAACCCCGGGAAGACTCGAAGACCTAATGTCGCAGCGCATTATTGACCTGTCTGAAGTTGAGACTATGGTCATCGACGAGGCCGACCACATGTGTGATCTTGGCTTCATCGAAGGTGTGAAGCGCGTACTTCGTGCAACCGGAGAGTCCCAGAAGCTTTTGTTCTCGGCAACCCTAGACCGCGAAGTCGATGCACTTGTTAAAGAGTTCATGCCAACACCGTTTGTCTACGAGGTCCCAAACGAGACTCAGGAAACTTCAACCATAGAGCACCGCATCTTGGTCGTAGACCCAGATGACCGCTCACAGGTTCTACTTCGCCTGGTTCAAGGAGAAGGCAAGTCACTTATATTTACTCGCACCAAGATGACCGCCGAGCGCCTAAGCGAATCACTTACCAATAACGGAGTTCCAGCAGCGCGTTTGCACGGAGACCTAAACCAGAACCAGAGAACTCGTAACCTTGAAAGATTTGTTAAGGGTCACGTCCGCGTACTGGTAGCAACAGATGTTGCAGCCCGCGGTATCCACGTTGACGATGTTGCACTGGTTATCCAGGTTGACCCACCAGAGGAATACAAGACCTACCTTCACCGCTCCGGCCGTACCGGCCGAGCTGGCAAGGAAGGTGTTGTTATAACCTTGATCCCACGCTCAAAGAGAAGAAAAGTTGAAGACCTTCTTCGCAGGGCCGAAAGAGATGCGAAGATCACCGATGTTCGCCCGGGTTCTGAACTAATCGAAGAACTTGCCGGCCCTATTGCACCCCCTCCGGCAGCCCCAGACATTCTGGACTTCGGCGACTCACGCGGCGGCGGCTCAAACCACCGCGGGCGTGACCGTGACCGCGATTCAAGACCCAAGAAAAAGGGCAACTACCAGGGTTCTGGTAAGGGCCGTTGGGCTGACAAGCCATCGAGCGAAAAGCGACCTCGGGCCAAGAAGTATTCGAACTAGTAATAGTTCGAGGAGTAAAAGCGAATAGAGACAGCGCTTAGTAAACCCCGCCAAGTCCTAACGGATCTGGCGGGGTTTACTTTTTGGGGTTTGGAAAAGGGGTCTGCCCTGAGCCCAGATTAGGGCCAAATCCCGAGCTTTACAGGCAAGGCCCAAGGCCCTAAACTGTTGTTTAGCCAAAGACCGTCGGTTTGAGGCAGGACAAATCCCCAAGATTTCTTGGAATTTGGCTTGTTTTGACTAAGAGACACTAAAAGTGTTTGCCCACGTAGGTGAAGAATGAAAGTACTTAGGGCTTGCCCTTTATTCCTTTTGCTCTCCACTTATGTGGGGAGCATTTTTTGTTTCTGGGCTAGCCGACAAACTAAAGAAAATCAAGGAGTGCCATGGCGAACAAGGAAGCTACAGTTGCCGAGCTCACGGACAAGTTCCAGAACTCAGCTGCAGTATTGCTAACCGAGTACCGCGGTCTCACTGTTGGTCAGCTCAAGGAGCTGCGCCGTTCAATCAGTGAGCACGCAACCTACGCCGTGGCAAAGAACACGCTTCTAAACATTGCAGCTAAGAACGCTGGGGTGACCGCATTTGAGGGTCAGCTCTTCGGTCCAACCGCAATGGCGTTTGTTCACGGAGACACCGTAGCCGTGGCCAAATCAATGCGTGACTTTGCCAAGGCAAATCCTCTACTGGTAGTCAAGACCGGCATCATGGATGGCGTTGTCTTGTCTCAAGAAGAGGTTAAGAAGCTTGCTGATCTTGAATCCCGCGAAGTTCTATTGGCGAAGGCCGCTGGAATGTTCAAGGCTTCAATGTTCAAGGCTGCTTACATGTTCCAGGCTCCGCTGGCTCAGGCCGTTCGCACAGTCGACGCCCTACGCGCCAAGCAAGAGACAAACGCTTAAAGAAAATAAGGAGAAAAACAAATGGCAAAGCTATCAACCGATCAGCTAATCGATGGCTTCAAGGAGCTATCACTAATCGAGCTTTCTGAGTTCGTAAAGAAGTTTGAAGAGGTGTTCGAGGTTACCGCTGCAGCACCAGTTGCAGCTGCAGCAGCAGCACCAGCCGGCGGCGCCGGTGGCGACGCAGCAGAAGAGAAGGACGCATTTGACGTTGTTCTTGACGCAGCAGGCGATGCAAAGATCCAGGTCATCAAGGAAGTTCGTGCACTAACCAACCTAGGTCTTGGCGAAGCCAAGGCTCTAGTTGACGGTGCTCCATCAACCATCCTTGAGGGCGCAAACAAGGAGACCGCAGACAAGGCAAAGGCAGCTCTTGAGGCAGCCGGCGGCAAGGTCACCCTTAAGTAATAAAAAGTTTCAACCAAAAAACCCCAACACCACGCAAGTGAGGTTGGGGTTTTTGGCGTTTTTGGTGAAGTAAGCTCATCTTCTGTTCCCACAATCTGTCTAGAAAAGACGCGCCAACTTGACATTGAAAATAGCAGTTCCAAAGGTCGAAATTTCCAATAAGCAGCGACTGGTCTACATCTTCGTACTCGGCTTCTTGTTTATGGTTCAGACTTTGGTCACAGATATGTTTCTTCCGGCCTTTCCCAACATCGCTGCTTTTTTCCAAGTTCCCGATGCCTTTATCCAGTACTCACTTTCTGCTGTGATGCTGGGTGCAGCCATCGGATTTTTTGTTGCCGGGCCACTTTCTGATTCGATGGGAAGAAAACGACCAGCCATGCTGGCGTTGGGACTGTTTACACTTTCTTCCGGCGCCTTATACATTGCCCCGGGTATCGAAGCGTTCGTGATCTTGAGATTTTTGCAGGGCCTTGCCGGTGCCGCGGCGGCAGTTGTCACTCAGGCGATAATCAGAGATCTATTTGTCGGCAACGCCATGCTCAAGATGCTTTCGAGGGTTTGGCTAATTTCTGGACTCGCACCTCTGGTGAGTCCCATTATTTCGGCACAGCTTTTGCTGGTTGCTCAGGACTGGAGAATCATTCCGCTCGCGCTTGCTGGACTCGGACTTGTGATTTTGTCTTTGGCATCCAAAGCTCTGGTTGAGACACTGCATAAAGATAATCGTCGATCCAAAGGATTCGAGGGAGTCAATAAAAGATTTATTGCGGTTTTCAAGGATCGAATACTTGTGGGCCTCGTAATCATTGGCATGACTCAACACATTTCCCTATTTAGCTACCTGAACATCATTCCGTTTTTCTATCAGGACAGTCTGGGTCTGACCCCAGTGGAATTTTCTTTTTTCTTTTCGATAACAGCCCTCTGCTGGTTCCTCGGGATTCAGGCCGGATCCAAATTGGGTCAGTTGTTTAGGGCTCAATGGGTGGTCTTTGCGGCTTTAGTAATGGCTGTGGTTGCAGGCGCAAGTCTTTATTTGGTCGGTTCGATGAATGTAGGAGTCGAGACCGTTCTGCCCATTATGGCCGTTTACATGGCGTCCTTTGGCATGAGCATTACTCCGATTCAGACCATCGCCCTGCAGGGGCACGGTAGCGAGGCTGGAACTGCCGCGTCAGTTCTTGGGGTTATGAATTCTTTTGTCGCAGCGGCAGCAGCGCCGCTCTATCCCCTGATTGGGAGCGAGACAACCACCGGCCTTGGTATGACCATCTTTATCGCCCATTTGTCAGCGATAGCAGTATTTTTCTTGGTTGTTAGGCCCCGTAGCGTCCCAGACCTCGTGAAAGAGCAGTCAGAGGTATCCTAGAAATATAACGAGTTGCCGCATTGGCCCTTAGATGGGGTGGCAGCTTTCCTAAAGGGATGTGAAATAAATCAATGAGGATTTTACTTATTGGCGCGGGCGGCGTCGGAGACGCCATTGCCAAAGTCGCTTCAGAAAGATCTTTCTACGAAGTATTTGTTGTATCTGACTTTGACCTCTCAAGGGCAGAGCACGCAATTGAGTGGATTAGAAACAAACACGGCGACGAAGTCGCCGCTAAATTTAGCGCAGCAAAGATAGATGCATCTAGTGCATCAAGTGTTGTTGAGCTCTGCCGGGCTTACGAAATAACACACCTTATAAACGCGGTTGAGCCCAAGTTCGTACCGACAATATTCTCAGCCGCTTATACCGCGGGTGTTGGCTACGTCGATATGGCGATGTCGCTGTCGGAGCCGCACGAAACCGATCCATTCAACAAACCGGGTATCAAGCTGGGTGATGGGCAGTACGCACTGAACGACCAGTGGGAAAAAGCCGGCAAGTTGGCTCTGGTTGGAATGGGGGTCGAGCCGGGACTATCGAATATCTTCGCAAAGTATGCCTACGACGAACTTTTCAGCGAGGTTGATGAGATCAGCATCAAGGACGGCTCGAACCTGGTTGTTAGAAACGAAGCCGGAGAGACAATCTTTGCTCCGTCGTTTTCGATCTGGACGGTCATCGAGGAGTGCCTCAACCCTCCGATCATCTATCAGAAGGAGAAGGGTTTTTATACCACCCAGCCCTTCAGCGAGCCAGAGATCTTTGAGTTCCCGGAGGGCATCGGAGCCGTCGAGTGCGTGAATGTTGAGCACGAGGAAATCCCGATGCTTCCTAGAACCATGGATGTCAAAAAGGTTACTTTCAAGTACGGACTGGGTTCGGACTTTATTGACGTCCTAAAGACCCTGCACCACTTAGGAATCGACGCCACCAAGCCGGTGCGGGTGCGCTCAGCATCGGGACCGGTTGATGTCTCCCCTAGAGATGTTTTGGTTGCTGTTTTGCCAGACCCGGCACACATCGGCCCCCTGATGGAGGGCAAGGCGTGTGCCGGAGTGCTAATCACCGGTAAAGATAAGACCGGTAGGGAGCGAGCTACTTACATCTACCACGTTGCCGATAACGCAGAGACCATGAAGGAGTACGATGCCCAGTGCATCGTGATGCAGACAGCCTTCAACCCGGTTATAGCCCTGGAGCTAATAGCCGAGGGTAAGTGGGTAGGTATTGGAGTAAAGGGTCCCGAAGAGTTTGCACCTAAGCCCTTTTTGGAGCTAATGTCATCATCAACTGGGTATCACCAGAGATGGTTTGCTCAGGAAAGGTTGCCAGCTAACCCGCTGGCTCTTCCATAAGAGAAAAGGAATTACTCTTTGGATGACTTCGACGTTGCAGTCATTGGATCCGGCTTCGGTGGATCGGTAGCTGCCTTACGTCTTAGTGAAAAGGGATACAAGGTCCTAGTTATTGAATCTGGTGCCAGATTCGAAGATCAAGACTTTGCCAAAAACTCTTTTGATCTCAAGAAGTTTCTGTTCTTTCCAAAGCTTGGCCTCAAGGGCATCCAGCGCATTGACCTTCTCAAAAACGTGCTCGTGATGAGCGGGGCAGGAGTTGGAGGCGGCTCACTGGTTTATGCCAACACTTTGTATCGGCCACCCCAGAAGTTTTTTACAACCGGTAGCTGGAAAGATATTGCAAATTGGCAGACTCTCTTAGAGCCTTACTACGACCAGGCCGAGCGCATGCTTGGAGTCGAAACAAATAAGTTTTATTCTCCGGCGGATGAAGCCCTCAAAAAAGCCAGCGATGCCTTAGGTTTTGGCGACACCTTTCAGATGGCCCCGCTCGGTATTTACTTCGGCGAGCCAGGCAAAGAGGTATCGGACCCTTACTTTGGCGGAGCGGGACCAAAACGAACCGGCTGCACCAACTGCGGTGAGTGTATGACAGGCTGTCGGCACGGAGCCAAAAACACCCTCGTGAAAAACTACCTATTCCTCGCCGAGAAGCTTGGCACAAAGATCATGCCATTAACCAAAGTGGTAAACATTGAGCAAGTTCAGGGTGGCTATAAGTTGACCCTTATTCAAAGCGATAAGTTGTTCACGAAAAAACGAGAGCTAATTGTTCCAGAGGTGGTCGTCGCTGCCGGTGCCCTAGGTTCGGCAAAGCTACTTCATTCAGTTCGCGCCAAGGGAAATCTTCTTGGAATCAGTAGCAAGCTAGGCGAACTCAGCCGAACCAACAGCGAGTCTTTGCTCGGCGTTGTCGCCAAGGACAAAGACATTGACTTTTCTTCCGGTTCCGCAATCACCTCCTCGGTTTTTCCGGATGAAGATACCCACATCGAACCGGTTCGCTACGGCAAGGGCTCGGGGTTCATGGGCTTACTGCAGTCTGTTGTTGCTTCGGGACGAAAAGGTCAGACGCCTAACATCCTGAGGCTTTTGTGGGTTACGCTGAAGAATTTGCCGAAGCTACCAAACTTTTACAACCTTCGCTCCTGGCCCGAGCGAACACTAATTTTGCTGGTAATGCAATCGCGCGATAACTCGCTTACAACTTTTTGGAAAAGACGACTCACTTCTCGTCAAGGTCACGGCGAGAAAAACCCGGCCTGGGTTCCAATGGGTCACACCGTTGCCAAGCAAATTGCGAATGATGTTGACGGAACCCCGGGAGCGGTCGTTGGAGAACCCTTCGGTATTCCACTCACCGCACACTTCCTCGGAGGTGCCGTGATCGGAAGTAATGCTTCAGAAGGGGTAATCGACGGCTACCTTCGAGCCTTTGGTCAACCGGGACTGCACATCGTCGATGGCTCAGCCCTTTCGGCAAACCCCGGTGTGAACCCGTCACTCTCGATTGCGGCTTTGGCCGAGTGGGCGATGGCTCACTGGCCCAATAAGGGGGAGCAGGATCTTCGTCCGGCTTTGGGAGAGGCCTTTGAAGTTGTCGAGCCGGTTGCTCCCAAGAACCCGGCTGTTGGCTCTTCAGCTTCTGGAGCACTCAGGCTTCCAATCCGCCCGCTCTAGCTTTTTGGAAACTGAGCTTCGAACTTTTCGCGGTGCCTTGTTTCGATTCCCTGTCCGACATACGTGCTTACGATAATCACAACCGCGCCCACGATTCCAAGAACGGCAAGTGTCTCGCCGCCCAAAATAACTGCAATCACAACCGCCCAGATTGGCTCGGTTGAAAGAAGCAGCGATGATCTCGAGGCCGAGGTTCTTCTAATCGCCCAGAGCTGAGCGACAAAAGCAAAAACCGAACAAAACAGTGCCAGGAACAGAGTTCCTGCCCACTGGGCCGGACCAAAGGTTGCAATTGCATCAAAGGCACCCTGAACATCAAAGACAAAAAACACCACGGTTGCAGTTAGGCACTGCATCAAGATCATATTGAAACTGGACGCCTCCCTATTTCTGGTTAGGACCCCCTGCGCAGTGACGTGAACCGCGCGAACGATAGCTGCGATAAAGAGCAACAGGTCTCCAAAGTTTGGTTCCTGGATGCCGTTTCCCGTGACCAGTAGCGCAACCCCAACTATTGCTCCAACCGCTGCTAAAAAGAAAGACCTAGGCAGCCAGCGTTTATTCCAGGCCGATTCCATGATTGGTGTGAAGATGATAGTCAAAGAGATAAGAAGTCCAGCGTTGGTCGCCGAGGTGATTTTGAGACCAAAGGTCTCAACGCTCATGATTGCCGACTGCGTGAAGCCAAAGATAATCCCAAGGATTACGTCGGTTCGGGAAAACCTTTTTCTCCGAATTAACCAGATGGCAACCATGGCCAGGGTTGCGATTGCGAAACGGACCGAAAGCATTGCAGGGACAGTTGCGAAGGGCGTGATGGCCTTAGCCGCTAGGTAGCTTGCCCCCCAGACAATTGCCACGGCAAGTAGAACAAGGTCGACCTTCGAGGCTTTGATAGCGTTAAGCATCCTGCTTGGTCCTTGGTTGCTCTATACCTTTGGGCCTTGCCCTAAACAGGGCAAGGATGCTGCCTTGCGAAATTGCGGCTCCAATGATGATGATCAGGCCACCAATTGGCTCGTACCAGTGCAATTCTTCGTTCAAGATAACCACACCGAGGATCACGGCAATGATTGGAGTTATGTAAGTGACTGTGGCAGCCACCGCACTACCTAATACATCAATTAGACGATAAAACAGCAGATAGGCAACGCCGCTACCCAGGGTTCCGATTGCTATAACTGAACCGATGGCTTCAAGGCTTGGTGTTGCGACTAGGTATTCACCGGAAAGTAAATAAATCGGCAGCAGCGTTATCGCCGCTGTTCCAACCTGACCAAATACTGAAACCTCAATCCCAATGCCTAGTGGAGCAATATTTTTTCTTACGTAAGGTGTCCCGATGCCGTAGCAGGTGATGGCAACAAATAAAGCGACGATGGCAATCGGTTCGCTCTCGCCAATGCCTTGCCAAACCCCCAAAACCACCAAAACGCCAAATAGCCCAATTATTAGTCCAATCAGGGTGTGAGTCTTTAGCTTTTCAGATCTAAACGCAATTAGCATCACGATTACTGTTGCCATCGGGGTCACCGCATTGATGATGCTGGCAAGTGCACTGGTGACAAAAGTCTGCGCGAAAGCGAAAAGAGTAAACGGTATCGAGCTCATAAACATGCCGGCTATAAACATCTTCTTCCAAACGGCCAAGCTGGTTGGAATTTTGGATTTAAAGATCACAATCACGATTGCCATCGCGAGGGCACCGAACGCTGTGCGCCAAAAAGCAACTCCGATTGGAGTGAGGGCGGTTAGGGCCATTTCAATAAAGAGAAAAGATGAGCCCCAGATAAGGCCGGCTGCGGTATACATGGCTACCCAGGGATTACCCGATACCTTATTCACTTACCTGCCCCCAAGGGTTTTTAATTTACTGGCTAGAGTCTGTCACGAAAGCTTTGACGCTCTAGCCAGGGCAATCCTTTCAGTAAGAAGCAGTGCAACCACAATCAAAACACCGACGGCGAAGGCGACAATTTCCCCCAAAAAGTTCGTGGCCGGCATTAGTCCACCGGATTCAGATTGCCAAGGCCACAGCGCCCGAAGTGATCCAACCATCAGTCCGGTCATGACAACCAGGGTCAGCTTCCGCCTGTGTGAAAGAAGCCACTGCAAGAGGGAAACAAAAGCTGCCAGCCCAAGAATTGCCCCCAGCACAAAAGTGCCCAGGTAGCCAAGATCTAAGTTGTTCACCGCAGCAAGAGTTGGCGCATACATACCCATTGCAAGAAGAAGGTAGGAGCCTGAGACACCCGGAAGAACCAGAGCGCAAACTGCCAAGGCTGCTGCCGCAACAATAACGAAGAAGTTTGGGGTGGCGTCTAGTGCCCTTGGGATTGAAGTCAGTGCAAATGCCGCCGCCGCTGCAAGGGCGGCGAGTGCATATTCACCGATTCCCCAGCGGGCACCGGATAGACGAATTGGAACAATCAGCGATGCTGCGATGAGCCCTAAAAATAAAGCACGAGTGAGTGTTGGATACTGCTCGAGCAGCGGTTCAACTACGCCGGCGGCTGCAAAGATTGCGATCATCATTCCAATAACAAGTGGAATAAGAAGTGCCCAAGACATCGACTTGAATCTAGCTCCGGCTTCTGCAAGCTTGGGTTTTGAAAAACCAAACAGCAGTAATAAGCTTCGGACCGCGTCCGAGGCCGAGTTTATGATTCTGGTGTAGACACCCGTAATCAGAGCAACAGTTCCACCGGACACACCCGGGATGATTTCGGCGATTCCGATTAGACCACCGCGCAAAAAGTTCAGTCCAAGGTCTAGGATTTGTCCTTTTACTGTCGGTTTGCTAGGAGGATTGCTCATCAGGCAATTCTCTCAAAGGTTGATGACTTAGTGGACACTCGGCACACGCTTGGAACCAAGTACTGCTCCGCCAACAATCAATGCCGTAGCAATAGCAAGCTGCCAGGAGAGCACGCGACCGCTCACCAACACCAGCATTGCGGTGGACAACAGAGGAGTTAGGAACGCCAACAAACCAATTCTTCTCGGGTCACCAATTTTGAGAGCTGCATCCCAGAAGTAGAAAGATCCACCCAGGGGCCCAAGCCCCAAAAGAATCAGAAACCACCAGTCTGTTGCAGAAATGCTTGCAGGCTCCTCCAAAACAAAGTGCGCACCGATTGCCAACAGGCCGGCAACCAGCCCAAAGAGCCCAATGGCTGAAGTTGGAAAGGCTGGCACTCTTGTGGTCAGAAGAGAATAGGTAGCCCAGATAACGGCAGCTGCCAGAGCGAACAGGTAGCCGGTTTCAAAATTAAAAGAGAGACCAGCTTGGCCGTTTGAGGTGATTGCAATCGCGGCTCCTGTGAAGCCTGCGGACGCTGCAATTATGTGACGGGGACCTAGCTTGAGTGACTTGGTAAAAAGTGGAGCTAGGACAACAATCAGGAGCGGCCAGAGATAGTTCACCAGGTTTGCCTCAACTGCGGGAGCGGTCTGGAGTGCAATAAACAACATCAGGTGATAACCGAAGAGTCCGTAGACGCCAACCAGCAAAGTCCGAAAAGGAATTTTCCAAGCTGACAGCTTGAACCCTGAAAGGGGGATTGAAATTAGAGAACCAATTACCAAACCGATTCCGGTAAGTAGTAGTGGTGGAGTGTTGGAAAGTAGAGTTGCCAGGGTGGCAAGCGCTGCCCAAAGCACGATTGCACCTAGCGCTAAAAGGTCTGCTCTCATCAGACAAAGCCTATTGGACTACCCAAGGCAAGGTTCCAAATAATGCTTTGATGAGGGCCGCGACAGACGGTAAATTCCATCCATCTAAAGAAACAAAAAGGCCACAAAAGGCATCACTTTTTTTGTAAGAAACACAAAAATTACTAGCCCCAAACCCCAGTATCCACTTGGATTAGCGTTTATGTCACTCTTGGGAGAGAATGGAAGGACACGAAGGAGTGATAGACGTGTCGAAAGTCTCGAACCCAAAACACGATTCTGCCGGAAGGCGCCGAACACCAGAAAGATACACCCCGATCAATGAATCTCGGGTCAAAAAACTAACCACCGAGGAATGGAAGAAATTCCGCTCCCAAACACCCGCTTCAGGTGAGCACAATAAGCAGGCAAGCAAGTCTCTGCCGCTTGGTGTTACCTCTAGCTTCCAACACTGGGACCCATACCCACTTTCAATTGTTTCCGCCAAGGGCGCTTACTTCAAAGATGTTGACGGTCAAAAGCTACTGGACCTGTCGATGGGCTTTGGAGCCATGCTGGTTGGACACCTCAATAAAGACGTCATGAGAGCCGTCAAAAAAGCGATGCGTTACACCGGAACGCTTTTTGTGACACCGGCCCCGATTGCCACCGAGGCAGCGGAGCGTTTCCAGAGGCGCTTTGATCTGGACATGATTCGATTCACCAACTCGGGAACCGAGTCGACCATGTACGCCATCCGTGCTGCCCGAGCAGCAACCGGCAAGAGTGCCATCATCAAAATTGAGGGTGGATACCACGGTGGTTATGACCCGCTTCTGGTTTCAGTAAAGGCACCTATCAGCAAGATTGGCCCCGCCAAAACACCCAAGCCCTTCTACCCACCGGAGGCCGAAGGTGGCGAGGTATTCGTTGTTGGATACAACGACATCGATCGACTGGAAGCAATTCTCAAAAAGGACGCGAAGAAAATCGCCTGCTTCATGATCGAACCGGTCGTCGAGAATCTATCGATTATCTTGCCGGACGAGGGCTACCTGAAAAAGGTAAGAGAGCTCTGCGATAAATACAAAGTTGCTCTGATCTTTGACGAGGTAAAAACTGGTCTGACAGCCGGAATTGCCGGAGCCGCTGCGAGAGTTGGCGTAAAGCCAGATCTCATTACCCTGGCCAAGAGCATCGGCGGCGGCCTACCGCTGGCTGCCTTTGGAGGTAAGAAAGAATTTATGCAGACGGTTGTTGACGGAACCATGCCACACTTTGGTACCTACAACGGTAATCCTTTGGTTGTGGCAGCTGCCATCGCTGTTGATGAAATTGCAACGGAAGCCAAGCTAGCCGCAGCGGAGAAGATCAACTACGACACCCTGGACATGATGGATGAAATCATCGACGAGTATGCCCTCCCCGCACACACCGTAGGTTTTGGTGTTAAGGGGGCGGTCATCTGGTCGCCAACACCAGTTCGCAACTACCGCGACTTCAAAGCAACTGACTTTGAGGTCGCCGAGCTCAGTTGGCTCTGGGGAATCAACCGAGGAGTCGTAACCCCTCCGGGTCTCGATGAGCAGTGGTTGGTCTCTTTCGCTCACACCCAGAGGGACATGAACAAACTTGTTAAGAGCTTTAGGGAGTTAGCCAAGGCGCTTCGGGGCTAGTCCTTGAACTATGAACAACTCGGCCTACTAGGCATCTTCATCGCCGGTGCAATCCCGTGGCTTGAGGCCATCGGGGTTGTGCCGGGGGGAATCCTGATTGGACTCGATCCAACAGCTGTGGTGCTGTCCGCAGTTGCCGGCAACGTCATCACCATCTTTGCTTTCGCCTACGCGGGGGACAAGATTAGGGACTGGCTCAAAAAGCGCCGGGCCGCCAAAGGCAAAGAGGGTGAATCTCCAAGATTTGCCAAGGCTCAGGCCTCTTTTGATAAGTATGGAATTTACGGGATGGGCCTGCTCGGTCCAATCCTGATTGGAACTCAGTTCGCCGCAGCCATCTCAGTTGCTGCAGGCGTCAAGCCGCTAAAGACCTCAATCATCATCAGCGTTTCAACTCTTTTATGGTCTGTTGCAATTGCGGTTGGAATGGTCTTGTTTGGATTGGACGAGGTGTTCACCAGCTAGGTAAATCGAGGTTCGAGGGGCAGGGAAAACCCCTAGGATTTGTACTAACAAAGTGCAAAAAAGGGAGATCTCATGTCTGCAGCTCTTAGGTTCGGAGTAATCGGAGCCGGCCGAATCGGTCAGGTTCACGCTGAGAGCGTGGCAACAACCGATGGCGCAAAACTTGTCATGGTTGCCGATGTATTCATCGACGGTGCAAAACAAGCAGCCGAAAGATTTGGCGCGGTTGCTACCGATGATCCCATACAGCTGTTTGACAAAAGCAAGGTAGATGCTGTGATTGTGGCTTCTCCCACTTCCACCCACGTTGATCTCATAGGTGCTGCAATCGATGCGGGGATGCCGGTGCTTTGCGAAAAGCCAATTGATTTAGACATCGAGCGAGTTGACAAGCTTCGTGAAAAAGCTGCCGGAGCAAGTATCCCAATCGTTCTTGGTTTCAATAGAAGATTTGATCCGCACTTTAATTCGGTCCACAAAAGAGTCCAGGCCGGAGAAATCGGTCGCTTGGAACAGCTGATACTTATCTCTCGTGATCCAGCTCCCGCGTCAAATGATTACCTTTCGGTATCCGGTGGAATTTTCCGCGACATGACAATTCACGACTTTGACATGGCAAGGTTCTTTGTTCCAAAAATCGTCTCGGTCACCGCAACCGGTTTCAACCAGTTCTCTAAGGACATCAAGGAAATGGGCGACTACGACGCCACAGCCATCTCTCTTCGCGGAGCCGATGATGAACTTGTTCTGATTACCAACTCCCGTCACGCCATCTACGGATTCGATCAGAGAATGGAAGCTTTCGGGGACAAGGGGATGCTTCGGGTTGAGAACCTAACCAACACCAACGTTCGCCTCTATACCGAGCACAATGCTGAGGTGAAAGAGCCCTACCAAAACTTCTTCCTCGAAAGATACATGGACTCATACCGCCTGGAGCTTGCCGAGTTCATTAAGAAGGTAAATGGCCAGCCATCTAATAGCCCTAGCTTCGAGGACGGCAGATCTGCTCTGGTGCTCGCCAACGCGGCCCTAGAGTCCGCTCAATCGGGTAAAACTGTGGCGGTTGAGGTCTAAAAACTTTGTTATGACAAACTCCGTTCTGTGTGGCAGAATTGGGGTGGAGGTTCAAAAGATGTCGTTCGATGTAATCACTACCGGTCGAATCGGAGTTGACATCTACCCGCTCCAGACCGGAGTAGGACTCGAGCAGGTAGAAACCTTCGGCAAATTCCTCGGGGGCTCCGCCACCAACGTTGCGGTGGCGGCCGCTAAATACGGACTCAATTCAGCCGTAATAACCAAGGTGGGTAGTGACCCCTTTGGCAACTTTCTAGTGCAGGAGCTTGAGCGCCTAAACGTCGACACTTCTTTTGTGGGAAGACACGAATCCCTAAAAACCCCGGTGGTCTTTTGTGAGATGTTTCCGCCAGATGATTTTCCAATCTATTTCTACCGAGAGCCAAAAGCCCCTGACATGGAGGTCTCCGAGAGCGATCTTGACCTTCAGGCAATAGCCGAGGCAAAAATCTTTTGGTCTACGGTCACCGGCCTTAGCCAAGAACCCTCCAGGTCGGCAAATCTTTCAGCACTAAAGGCAAGAGCCAAAAAAGCCCACACCATCCTAGATCTTGACTACCGTTCCGTTTTTTGGTCGAGCCCCGAGCTCGCTACCGCGGAGATTGCCACCGCTTTACCTTTTGTGACGGTAGCCATCGGTAACAAAGAGGAGTGCGAGGTGGCTATCGGGGAGACCGATCCCACTAGGGCCGCCGATGCACTGCTGGAGCGCGGAGTCGAACTTGCAATCGTGAAGCAAGGACCCAAAGGCGTGTTGGCTAAAACCAAAGACGAAACTGTTGAAGTTCCGCCACACTTTGTTGATGTTGTGAACGGGTTAGGAGCCGGCGATTCCTTCGGAGGGGCCCTCTGCTTTGGGCTTATTCAGCAGTGGCCACTTGAAAAGATTCTGCAGTTTGCAAACATTGCTGGGGCCATCGTCGCTTCAAGACTTGAGTGCTCGACCGCCATGCCCAGCTTTGAGGAAGTCCAGGAGATTATGGGGTCCAAACAATGGGTCTAAGTTTTGAACAGATCAAAGACCTGCGCGCAACAGACCCTGCTGCGGTAGGCAGGGCGTTAGTCAATCGCAAGCGCAGAAAAATTATCGAGGGCAATGGCAACCTATTCATCCTTGCGGCCGACCACCCGGCCAGGGGAGCCCTTGCTGTAAACGGCAACCCTTCCGCTATGGGATCCCGTCGTGAGTTATTGGCTAGATTCGCTGAAGCACTCCAAAACCCAAAGGTTGATGGGGTACTAGGAACTCCGGATGTTCTCGAGGATCTTGCTCTGATGGGTTTGCTCGAAGGCAAAATCACCGTGGGGTCGATGAATCGAGGAGGCCTAAGGAATTCTGTCTTTGAGT
>NZ_JBASXC010000037.1:0-8335 GCF_049276775.1 Rhodoluna sp. | reverse complement strand
GGCCTTGACTACGTAGCCCCCGTAGGGCTTTTGCTTCTAGGTGGAGTTGTATTGATCAACACATCGAGAAAGAAATAAGCCCTAGCCAATTAGATGCCGGCCAAGCCGCTAAGGACCTAATGAAACCAAAAGTGTCCAGAATAGTTTTACTGGCCCCCCTTGCCGTCTTTCTCTTGCTGATCTCAATACTGGTTCCAACATCGGTTACCTCTCCTGAAAACCCAAGCAATCCACGAGTGGTGTTTTTGATTGACCACGGCACGCACTCGAGCCTGGCAATTGAAACTTCTTCAGGGCAAATGATTCGCTACTCCTACGGCGACCTTCGGTACTACGCCAAGCGCGATACCAGTTTGGCAAGCGGAGCTGCCGCTTTACTTTGGCCAACTCCCGCAACTTTAGGCCGAGGTGAACTACGTGGTCCGATCTCGGAAGAAAGTCTTCGCGACCAGTTAGTGGTCGTTGTTGAGAGGATCTATCGGCTTGAGGTTCGAGGGGACAAAGCCAATCAGCTAATTGCCGCCCTCGATGGAATTTTCCTGGAGGGTTTGAGGGAACATGTTTCAGTACCGGCGTATGGACTTATCTTTGCTCCCCACCCGACTGATTATTTTCTAACCAGCAACTCTTCCACCATGGTTGGCCAATGGCTTAGGGAACTTGAAGCTGAAGTTTTTGGCTGGTCCCTGATCTCTTCCTGGAGTAGTAATTGAGTCTTCGCAAACTAAAGCTCTTAGAGTCCGACCAATTCCTTGCTTTTTTGCCATAGAGCTTCGACGAGGGCATCGTCTTTGACCTGAGGGTTCACTTTTTGGCTCAGGGTGCGCTCGTCGTAGTAAGCACCAACTTCCCAATCAACACCTGGAGTTCCCTCGATTAGCCAGGCGAGAGTCCCGCCGCCAATTTCTGAGCTGATCAGGCCCCACCTTTTGAGCGGTGTTTGATAAAACAGCCTCATGAAGCTCGTCGAATCTGAGGCAAAGTTTGTTGCAACGGCTCCCGGGTGAAAAGACACCGTGGAAATGCCCTGACTTCCATAGCGGGATTGGATGCCCCGTGCGTGCAGGATGTTGGCAAGTTTCGCGTCGCCGTAGGCCTTATTCGCAGAAAACTTTTTGTCGTTATCCAGGTCATCGAGGTCAATCTTTGCAAAAATTCGATTTGCCACGCTCGAGGTATTGATTACAACTCCCCTGTCTTTGGCAGCAAGCAAGTTCTCCATAAGTAGCTCGGTTAGTAGAAACTGAGCCAGGTGATTAATTTGAAAAGTCTTTTCGTAGCCATCTACTGTTTTAGTTCTATCGCCAAAAATTCCCCCGGCGTTGTTGGCCAAAACATCAAGCCCCGCACCCGAGAGTTCTTCCTTGACCTCTTGGGCCAGTTTTCTGACCTCGGATAATTTAGAAAAATCAGAAACGAAGGCTTTGGCACCTAATTCCTTGGCGATTGCCTCGGTTTTGTCTTTAGATCTTCCGGCAAGCAGCAGTCGGTGTCCACGGGTGGCAAGTTGCCTAGCAGCCGCAGCACCGATGCCATCTGAGGCGCCGGTTATCAAGATTGTTTTCATAATTGGGAGTCTACCTTTTGAAAAAAAGACGGCCGCCCCGCTAGGGACGGCCGTCAGAAGGCTTAAGTTTTAGAGAACTACAAGTACAAAGCTAATAAGTAGTGCGGCACTCAAAACCACCATTAGGCCCTGGGTTCCAACTAGGTAGCGATCGCTCTTCGCGATGGTTTTTGCGGTTGCTCCAAGTTTTTTGAGCTTTGAAATCTCAACAACAAGGGCTCTTGCCTCACGGATGATTGCGAACTGGGTCAGTACGCTAAGTGCTCCAACGCTGGCAAGGAAGATTACGGCGAAGGCCTGCGCCTCCATGGATGCTGATTCAACGTTTCCAAGCAGTGCCAGGGCAGCCAATACGGCTAGGGCAACAACTGAGCTGAACTGGGCTTTGGTGAGCTGGGCACGCTTTAGGTTCCAGAGCTCAACTAGATCTTTTTCTGACATTTGGAGCCTCTCCTTGTGTGTTCTCTGTGCCCAAGATTAGGGCCCTGGACAACACGTCTTATAGTGCTCAATCTACGTCAGCTGAAGAAAAAATCTCTTTTTAGCCCCTTAGAAAGCTTGAAAACCAAGGGAAATTGCCTTGATGTTAACAATTGCTTAACGTCGCCTTGTGGCTTTGGGCTTTGCCTACTCAGAGCTTAGGCTGATAAATAACGGCGTAGGTCTTCGAAAGGACAACAAATGAAGCCAAAAACTAAACTGGGCAGACAGCTCCAAACCTTCAACAGATTTGCTGGAGTTACCCATCTTTTGCAGGCGGCGGTGCTGTTCTTTATTCTCAACGACGAGACCAAGATTCCAGTCATCACCCGCTTTTTTACCGAAACCCCGGAAGGTATTCGCCCACTCACTGAAACCCTATTTGAATTTCCGGTTGCCCTGATTGCACCTATTTTCTTGCTGCTATCGGCCATCGCCCACCTGTTTGTTTCCTCACCGGGATACATCCGCCGCTACGAAGAGAACATTAAAAACGGAATTAACCCAGCTCGCTGGTGGGAATACGCCATCAGCTCATCGCTGATGCTGGTTGTTTTGATGATGCTCGGTGGTTTGATCGAGATCGCAACAATCGTGTTTATCTTCACCCTGAACTTCGTGATGAACATGATGGGTCTGATGATGGAGATGCACAACCAGCTAACAAAGAAGACCAGCTGGTTCTCCTTCAACGTTGGAGTTCTGGCCGGAATCGTACCCTGGATCATGGGGAGCATCTATTTCATAGTTTCTACCAACAACATTGCGGACGCTATTCCGGTCTACGCCCAGTTCGGCTTCCTACTGACCTTTATCTTCTTCAACACCTTCGCCATCAACATGTACCTCCAGTACAAAAAGATTGGCAAGTGGAAGGTATACGCCTTCGGAGAAAAGGCTTACATTGTTCTCAGCCTGACATCCAAGTCAGTACTTGGCTGGGTCATAGTGCTTGGAACGATGAATATCTAGTTCTCTAGTCGGCCTTACGAGGTTTTTTACTTGAATTGTTTCTTACCCCTGGTTGTCTCTCCGCTACGCGTGTCATAAAGATAGCCAGCACCAGAGCAACAACTATGCCGCCGTTGACCAACAGCTCGATGATTCCGCGCTCGAAGGCTTCTGGGGTTTTGCCAATGGAAAGAGTTAGGGAAGATCCAACCGACAGGATGTGTCGAACGGATGCGATTACGCCAATCACCAGGAATCGACTCAACTGGTAGAAACCGGTATTAAACCTGGCGATTACGGTGCGAGCGATTTCTAGGATGATCACCACAAACAAGATGTCGTTGATGGCCTGAAGCATACCGTTTGGATAAAACGGGACAGTGTTTAAAAGTCTCACAACTGTGAAGATAACTGCCCCGAGGGCAACCAGGAACAAAAGGGCGGTTAGAGCTACGTGAAAGACATCTTCAACTACGTCCAGCACCTTGGTTTGAATAATCGAGGGCTCTGCCTCGAAGGGCTCAGAACTACCCGCCATTACGTCTTGTTTTTTAGCCATACCCAAGTTTGTCGCACTTTATGCTTTCGCCAGACACCTTCGAGCAAGGCGTGTCTAATAAAGTGGCTCGGTTGCTAGCTAATGCCCTTTGGGGTGCCAAACAGTCTTTACTTCCATAAAGGCCAAGATCTGCTGCAAAGACCCCTTGGATTCAGACCTTGAGAAAGCCGCTGGCCGAACCACTCGCTTTAGGGTGTCGGCAGCAAGCATTTCTAGATCCACTGGATCAGAAGTTCCCTCCAGATCAACTGCGTTAACGTCCTGGTGTGAGGCAAGCCAGGGAGCTAAGTCTTTTTCTTTACCGGTTAGAACATTTACTACCCCACCCGGCAAATCACTTGTTGCCAATACTTCTGTCAGCGTGATGGCCGAAAGCGGGAGTGCTTCGCTGGCAACTACGACAACTGAGTTTCCGGTTGCGATAATCGGAGCGATTGTGTTCACAAGTCCAACCAGGCTGCTTTTTTGCGGTGCGAAAGCTGCGACAACTCCGGTTGGCTGGTTGGTGGAGATATTGAAAAATGGCCCCGCCACCGGGTTCATCGAACCTGCTACCGAATCAACTTTGTCCGACCAGCCGGCGTGCCAGACCCAGGAGTCAATCGAGTCATCAACTTCCCTGTTGGCTTGCTTTTCGGTTGCGCCGGTTAGCTCGCGAATTTCGGCAACGAACTGCTCGCGTCTTCCCTCGAGCATCTCGGCAATTCGGTAAAGAACCTGACCGCGGTTATATGCGGTAGCGCCTTCCCAACCGGGCTGGGCAGCTCTTGCCGCAACAACGGCGTCTCTGGCATCTTTTCTAGATGCCAAAACCACGTTGGCAACAAACTCGCCCTTTGGATTTGTTAGTTCGTAGGTGTGACCGGATTCGCTTCTGGGGAATTTTCCACCGATAAAGAGCTTGTAGGTTTTCTTCACATCAAGACGCATTAGTTATCTCCCTTCAGGTAGGCAAGCAATCCGTGCCTGCCTCCCTCGCGGCCGTAGCCAGATTCTTTGAAGCCACCAAACGGGCTAGCTGGATCAAACTGATTAAAGGTGTTGGCCCAAATCACACCGGCATCCAACTGATCGGCAACTTTAAGGATTCTGGAACCCTTCTCGGTCCAGATTCCAGCGCTTAGACCAAATGGGGTGTTATTGGCCTTGACTACCGCCTCGGCCGGGGTTCTAAAGGTAAGTACCGACAGCACTGGACCAAAGATCTCCTCGCGGGCCACGGTATTTGTGGCGGCAACACCGGTGATAACCGTCGGTGCATACCAGAAGCCCTTCTTCGGCATAGCGCAGTTCGGCGCCCAGGCCTCGCCGCCCTCTTTGACACCGAGTTTGACCAGTTTGGTTATTTTCTCGAGCTGGGCTTTGGAGTTGATGGCTCCGATGTCGGTGTTTTTATCCAGTGGGTCGCCAAGCTTAAGAGTTTCCATGCGGCGCTTGAGCTTTTTCAGCAGCTCATCCTGAATGGATTCTTGAACCAGCAATCTAGACCCCGCGCAGCAGACGTGCCCCTGGTTAAAGAAGATGCCGTTGATGATGCCTTCGACCGCTTGATCTAGCGGCGCATCGTCAAAGACTATGTTGGCGGCCTTGCCGCCAAGCTCCAAAGTGACTTTCTTGTTGGTTCCAGCAACCTGCTTGGCAATTTTTCTTCCAACAACGGTTGAACCGGTGAAGGCAACCTTGTTGACATCCTTGTGAGCAATCAAATCTGCTCCGGTGGCTCCAAAGCCGGTGATGATGTTCACAACACCATCTGGCAAACCTGCCTGCTGACAAATCTCGGCAAACATCAAAGCGGTCAGCGGAGTTGTTTCGGCAGGTTTTAGAACCACCGTGTTTCCAGCAGCAAGGGCAGGAGCAATTTTCCAAGCCAGCATCATCAGCGGGAAATTCCATGGAATCACCTGAGCTGCAACGCCGTGAGCTTTCGGGTTTTGACCAAATCCTGCGTAGTCGAGCTTGTCGGCCCAACCGGCGTAGTAGAAAAACCAAGCCGAAACCAGGGGAATGTCGGCGTCCCTGGTTTCCTTAATTGGCTTGCCGTTATTTAGAGTTTCTGCAATCGCTAGCTCGCGAGCGCGCTCTTGAATGATCCTTGCGATTCGGTAGAGGTACTTTCCTCGCTCGGCACCGGAGAGCTTGGACCAAACCTTTTCGTAGGCGTGTCTTGCTGCCTTGACGGCCAGATCTACTTCCTTAGTACCTGCGGTTGAGATCTCAGCTAGGACCTCCTCGGTGGATGGGGAGATAGTTTGGTAGGTGTTTGAAGGCTTAGTGAACTTGCCTCCGATGAAGTGGCCGTAGCTACTTTGGAAGGTAATAAGTGCCCTTGATTCCGGGGCGGGTGCGTATTCGAACATCTTTTTTTACCTCTTAGTCCACGGTCACGTAGTCGGGACCGGAGTAGTTTCCGGTCTTTAGTTTTTGCCTTTGCATCAAAACATCATTTAGCAAGCTTGAGGCTCCAAATCTAAACAAATCTGGGGTGAGCCAGCTCTCCCCCGCTACTTCCTTGACTACCACCAGGTACTTGATGGCATCCTTAGCGGTTCGAATACCCCCTGCTGGCTTTACACCTATTAGTACACCAGTCCGGTCGTACCAGTCCCGAACTGCCTGAAGCATCAAAAGGGTAATAGGTAGGGTGGCGTTTACCGTGACCTTGCCAGTTGAGGTCTTTATGAAATCCCCACCGGCCAGCATGGCAAGATAGCTAGCCCTTCGGATATTGTCATAGGTTTGCAGCTCTCCTGTTTCCAATATCACCTTGAGGTGAGCTTTAGTTCCATCGGCTCTGGTGCAGGCATTTTTGACAGCCTGAATCTGCTTATAGACCTCCAGATAATTGCCCGAAAGAAAAGCTCCTCGGTCAATCACCATATCGATTTCATCAGCACCGGCCTTGACAGCATCTTTGGTATCTCGCAGCTTTACCGCAACCGATGCTCTTCCGGATGGAAAAGCTGTTGCTACAGAGGCAACATAGATTCCGGAATTGCCAAGAGTTTGCTTGGCAACTAAAACCATATCGCCATAGACACAAATTGCAGCCGGTCTTGGGCAATCAGGATCGGTTGGGTCGGGGGTAAGAGCTTTTAGGCAAAGTGAGCGCACCCGATCAGGGGTATCCATTCCCTCGAGGGTGGTTAGATCCATCATCTTGATGGCGGCATCTAGTGCCCAGGCCTTAGAAGTTGTTTTGATTGATCTGGTTCCAAGACTTGCTGCTCGAGATTCCAAACCGACCTTGTCGACCCCCGGAAGAGAGTGCAGCCAACGCCTGAGGCTTAAGTTGGTGATCTTGGCACCAACTATTGCAACCGGTTCGTTCTTGGGCAACTTTTTTTACTCCTTGGAAGTCTTAGTTGAGTCTAAAGCAAAGCTTGAAATCGGGCCTAAGAGCCTTGTTCTTACTCGCGCCAACAAGAGATAAGGTCCCAAAATGAAGAAAATTCTGCTGATTCTTGGGTCTGTTGCAACTTCAAACTGCGCTATTTGCGCAGTGAGATGATCAGTAGCTTGCCCGAATCGGTAGTAGCCACAACCTGGGTGGCCGATAGAACTTCCAAGTCGCGGATTGTCTGTCCCACTGCCACAATTTCCTGATCGGTCACGGCCAAATTACGGTCAAGCTTTATAAGCACCAGAGACTGCTTCGCTAGGGTTCCCATCATCAATTGATTGCTCCACTGACCCCAACCTTCTTTAGGTAGTTGAACAAGCTCAGTTGGTGCAATTGATGGCGTCCATTGGGTCAGCGGCTCAATGAAACCAGCGTGAGTACCGGTTTTGGTGGGGCGAACATAATCTCCAAACCCGTAGGGCTGGCCGTATGTGACAAAGGGCCAACCGTAGTCCCCGCCTTGACGGATTCGGTTCAGCTCGTCGCCTCCTCTTGGGCCATGCTCGGATGCAAGCAGATGCATATTGTCGTAGAGAACAATTCCCTGAGCGTTTCGGTGTCCCTGGGAGACTTTGACTGCACCGCTAGAGCTCACCTTAAAAATGGAACCCAGGTCACCTCTTTTATCTCGTTTTCCAATTTGTCGATAACCCAAATCTCCGATGGTGACATAGGCGCTATTTGCGTCGATCACAGCAAATCTTCCAGAAGTGTGCTGAACGGCAGAAATTGACACGCAGGGTTTAGTCACAAACCAGGTCCTCGCTCGGGTGGCTCGTTTGGTGATGAGATTTAGGTTAACTTGATCAATGACAATCTCGACACAGTTTCTAGAGGTCCCTAAACGTGGATAGGAAACCAGCAACTTTGCATTCCGGCTGGTTTGGGACAAAACTGCGATGTCGTTGATGGCAAACCTGGAATCCACAAGTCTGCGATTATTTGGCAAGATGCTGGCAACTCTTGTGAGTTTCTTACCCGGGATCTCATAGAGAAAGATCTGACCGCCGGTTCTGCCTCCGCCAAGAATTAACGTTCCGTCTTGCAATACCGCAAGAGCCGGGCCTCGCTGGTTGCCACCCTTTGTGGCGGCCTTCGAGATGGATTCGCTTCTGATCTCGAATTCCGGAGCGGCGGCACTTACTGGGCCCGCGGGGAGAATTAGTAGAGCCGAGAGAAGCCCAAGTAGTAGTTTGACCATCATAATTTCATGCTACAACGGACCATTAGCAACAAATTCGTGATAAATTTGTCTGCCCAGTTATGATGATTCTCAGGCAAGCATTTGGGAATTTGGAGAGCAGAAGAACATGAAAAACCTATTGAAAGACTTTGACTGGGGAGCTCTACAAGCACTTATCGCCGTGGTTGCTCT
>NZ_JBASXC010000036.1:0-3647 GCF_049276775.1 Rhodoluna sp. | reverse complement strand
GGCTAGGGCCGCTCAAGAGGAATATCAGAGGGCAATCGATGCTGCGCAGAAAGCGGCCGAAGAGGAGTCACGTCGCTGGAACGAGGCGAATCCTGGAAAGCAAAAGTGCGTTCAATGGGGACCAATTACAGGCCCAAACGGGGAACAGTCGTCGGGTGGAGTATGCGCAAACCCCGTTCCCGCTGGAACAGCACCCTCAGGCTCTGAAACTGTAGAAGCTCCCTCTGTGGGAGAGGGTGACATCTCCTCTGGTGGTTCGTCTGGCGGTTCGTCCGGAGGGTCTTCTACTCCGAGTGAATCCTCGGGTGATAGTTCGAGCTCCTCAAGCGTTAGCCCTTCCGTCTCCGCTCCGGTTAGCTCAGGGACTGATCCTGATCCAACTCCTCCTGCAGCAACTGTCAACTACAGAGGTAGTGGCCATCCCTTCACCACAATCGTTGAGGGTTCTGTTGGTAGAACCGGTTGCCCCACTGGGTTCCAGGAAGCCAATGGCTTGATCGTTGATGTCTCTACCGGTAAGCGTTACACCGAGTGCTGGCCAACCAGAGCCTGGACTGCCTATCGATTGGGTGGTGAGGCATGGGAGCTTTTCAAGTCAACAGGTGGCAGCTATGACCCAACTGTTGAGGTAGACCGCAGGGCAAAGGTTGAGCTTCTGAAGGCAAAGGCCAAGGAAGTAGCCGAGGCTGCGGCCAAGGAGACCCCTGGTATCGAGAGATGCTCGTCTTGGAGTGGGTTTGGGGAGTCCGGCAAGGAATGTGCTTATGCGTTTATTGCCCCGAGCGACTCAGGATCAGAATCAACTGCGAGCGCCGGTGCCTCAAGCTCTGAGGAAGTCGTGGTGAGATCGGTAACCTCCTCGGCCGAAGCAGTGGCCGAGAAAGGCTCTTCCTCCACTACCTCTTCTGGTGCCCAAGCCAGTGAGTCGTCGACGGTCTCTAGTTCCATAGCTGTTGCTCTGGACACTGTGGAAGTGAGCGGAAACTCGATTGAGGTTGCGAGAACAGCACTTGCGATCACACCAGACCCGGAAGAGGCAAGTTCCATATCCGCCCTAGCTGAAGGCTTCACAGCTGTGCCAACAACGCAGCGGACGCTGCTGAGGGAGTTCCCCAGAGACCCGGATCTCACCTATAGGGTCACCAGCCTGACCA
Organism: Rhodoluna sp.; assembly: GCF_049276775.1. Classification (GTDB taxonomy): domain Bacteria; phylum Actinomycetota; class Actinomycetes; order Actinomycetales; family Microbacteriaceae; genus Rhodoluna. The sequence continues at coordinate 2,493 of NZ_JBASXC010000036.1, read as the reverse complement.
GAGATATTTGTCTTGCGTCTACCTGGAGGGTTCGCATCATGAAACCGGGAGTCTGTCTTGTAAACATCGAAGTCACTGACTCAAGTGGCAATACCTACGAAATCATCAAGCGCATGCGCAGGTGGTTCTAGGGCTGTGAACAACTAAAAGCACTCTCTTAGGTTCTCTGCCATATTCAGCTGTTGCGACTTTGTTGTCAGTACATTTGACGGACAGGATTTATAATGAGTGGATATGGCAAAAGACGACCGTTTAGACCTCCGGCTCACCTCAGAGCAAAAGCGCCTGCTTCAGCACGCTGCCAGCTTGAGGGGAGAGAGCGTGAGTGACTTTGTTATAGCCAGCGCAATGCGAGATGCCGATGAGCTCCTCTTAGATCAAAGAATCTTTGTTTTTGAACCAGATGCCTTTGACCAGTTGCTAGATAGAGCCAAGGATCTAGAGAAGAACAAAGAGGCAATAGACAAGATTCTTGCGATTAGACCGCCATGGCAGGACTGAGTAAGCCCGCTCCCCTAAGTGATCAGGACCTCTCCGGTTTTAGTTGTGGGAACAGAGCCCTTGATGCCTGGCTTAGAAAGTCTGCACTCAAGGCTCAGCGGGTAAATACTGCGAAAGTTTATGTGGTGTGCGATGGGGTTAGGGTCGTTGGATACTACGCCCTAACCACTGCATCGATTGTTAGGGATGCAGTTCCAACGAAAGCCGATGTCGAGCTGCCCAGACACCCGGTTCCTGGGGTGCTGCTTGCCAGACTCGCGGTCGACAGCTCCTATCAAGGTCTTGGAGTTGGTAAAGCTCTGGTTAGGGACGCCCTGATGAAGTCATTGGCTATTCAGAAGATTGCAGGGGCAGTTGTCCTTCTTGTCCATAGCAAAGATGAGAAGGCAAGTGAGTTCTACCTATCACTTGGTTTCGAGCGGTCGCCTGCTATGACAGAGCTACTGTGTCTCCACCTAAGCAGTTAGGTTGAGGTTGAATCATGGTGGTATCAGTCCTAATCTAAAGTTGAATAGGGGGATAGCCATGAAGCGAGCCGCATCACTTCTCACAGCGCTCTTATTACTCACGGGTTGCGCAGGCCCATCCACTACCAAAACCTCCAGCGCCGAAGCTCCTTCAGCCTCGGCTTCCGAGTCAGGAGCAGAGACAACTGATTTTGAAGTTCAGGAGGAAGCACCGTGGAGGTGGAATGCCTGTGATAGCGAGGCTCAGCAGCCCCACACCCAGATATTTGACCGAGAGCTCAGGGTCTATACGCCAAGTTGTGCAACGGACAGAACAAAGGCCACACCTGCTTTAGAGCCAGTCGACCTGGCGACAAGTGCACCTCAGATGTGCATGCTTGAGGAGACCAGCCTTAGTCGAGAGAGGTATGGGGATTACATAATTGGTGGCTTCCCAAGGGCTTTGGTAGATGGAAACTTGCCCTCTGAGGTGGAGCTAACCATGGTGGTGGTCGCAATGGACTGGCCAGATCTGAAGAGCGCGAAGAGCGCTAAAGAGCAGATAGAGCCAGCGGTGGCGTTCACTGATAACTTCTATCGAGTTTTCTCGCGTGGCAAGGTCACTTTTAACTGGCGCATATATGACGAATGGATTAGAGCGCCAGATGAGTCCTCCAATTACTACGTCTCTCAGGAAGAAATGCAGGACGAGCATGGTGCGATGCGGGACATGGCAGAGATCTACTTCCCCAAAGTAATTGAGTTCACGGATCCTTTTGTCGACTATTCCGATGCGGATCTAGTCCTTTACGTTTGGCCGGAGGAACAAGACCTATTCACTCAATACATCATGTGGGATCGCGAGGACTTGGGGCTTGGGCCGTTCATGTCTGATGAGGGGCTGATTTCTCAAGCCTTGACTGGAGGAAAGTTCCACTTTGAAGATGGTAGGGGCGGCTTGGGTCCGTTCTGGGTCCATGAAATGGGACATGCCTTTGGGCTTCCAGATTTAAATTGGAACGAGCTTGATGGTTTGAGAAATGACGGCAACTATCTCCCGGGCTCGTTTAATGGCTATGACCTAATGGCCGGTTTTGATGCCACTCGAACCATGACCAGCTGGCTGATGTTCCTCGCCGATTGGCTCGGCGAGACGGAGCTTTATTGTGCGGACCCCACAGACTTTCAAGGAGGTTCATTTGAGCTATATCCAGTCACGGATGAGTCGGACACACTCAAGTCAATAATGCTTCCGGTAAATGAGCGATTCCAAATTGTCATTGAGAGTCGAAGAATTTCACAGTTTGATGTCGCGGACGCTTCAAAAACTCGTTCGCGCGAGGGGGTTCTCGTCTATCTAGTCGATTCGACCAAGGGACAGGGTGAGGGGACGCAGGTGCTCATAGCCCCTCCAGGCCGAGGGCTTTATGTGTATGCGATTGAAACATCTTTCGCCACCGACCAGCTCGACGCCATGTTCTATGAAGGGAACACGGTTGATATTGCTGGTTATCGAATTACGGTTAACGAATTCACCCCAGAGAGG
>NZ_JBASXC010000035.1:0-1890 GCF_049276775.1 Rhodoluna sp. | reverse complement strand
GTCATTAGAAGAGTTGTGTGCTCTTGGAAAGCCCTCTTCTTAGTTGGCCAAGGTGAGTTGGAAACCTTGCTGTTCAGTGGTTGTGTAACGAGCGTCAGATTACCTAGTTGGTGTACAAGGGACATCTCATCAATTTCATCTTCATCAAAGAGAAAATCCTGCCAGGATGCCCTCCAGTCCTGAGGGAGCAGATGCTCAATCGAGGTCTTTCCTCTGATTACAGGCCCTTCAGAAAACCGCTCCGTTGCCTTGCCAACACCCCTACGATCATCTTCAATTGCTTCAAGGATCATCCTTAGTCTGGCTCGCGATATTCTGCGGTAAATCGGCTCTGAGGTAAGTGCCGAAATAACCTCTTCATCTGATGGCCAATAGCTGTTACTCGAGCTTTGCCCGGCAAGGTAAGACTCAACAGCATCACCCGCCGCGAGTCGATCCGATTTGTGGAGCAAATTCAGAAGATCGACAATCATCCGGTTGTAATTCTTGGTGTTGAGTCGAAGGATGGCCCTTCTCACTGCCCAGCTCTCTATAGAAGAGAGGGCCTTTTCGATCTGCTTGGTGGAGACAGCCTCTTGCTCTGGGTCAAAGAGCCACAAGAGCACAGGCTTAACGACCTCTGAGTCCAAGGTTGACATTCTGTAAAGAAACAATTCGGTGCGAGAGAGTTTTCCATTTTCAGCCTTGGATGCTTCCATAAGCTGCTTATAGATGTCACCAGATTTTCGGAGCTTGGGTAGCAATTTCTGCACTGGTTCCGGCGAATCATTCACGTAGACCTTGAACCGGTTGAATATCTCCCTGGCCGTGATCTCCTCTCGAGTTTGAGCGACGAGCCACTGGGTCAAAAAGAGCGAGCTTCTGGTGTACTGCAATCTTCCGGCAGACACTTGTTCTTCCCAGAAAGGGGTCTCGAAGCTTTGCCAATAACTTAGGTAAGCATCCTCAGCAGTCTTGCTATCGCCCCCGAGTCTCTGAAAGACAAAATTCTTTATCAAGTCTGCGGCTGTGAGTGGTGTGCCTCGGGCATTCAGGGTTTCGAAAATTTCCTGGGCGTCTTCATCAGCTTGGAGGTCGATGACTACCAGCTGCATATACCTACTCACGGCATCCACCAGTGCCATTGCGCGCTTTTCGAAGTCCGAGTCCCCTAACCATTCGGAAACTTGATTCGAGAAGAAAGCGTGAGCCTCGCCGATTCGGCCCACGGCGTCGACACCATCGGGACGAGTCGCTGGATCATCCGTCATCGCCTGGGTATAGGCCTCTCGATCCCTATTTGTTGGCCAAACCTTAAATGTGTCCGCATCAGTACGCCGGTACTCACCTTGGTTCTGAACAAGGTTTTTAGCTTGAGTGCTGAGCGTCTCAAGAGACCTTGTCTTGAGTTCTCTGCGAATCGCATCTAACAAGAGCTGGAGGGTGGTTAGTCTCTGCTGACCATCAATAATCGTCCGGGTCGCTAGGCTGCCCGTCTCATTGAGCTGCTGTTGTAAGACAACTGCACCTAGAAAGTGCGGGGTTGCGTTACCGTGGCTGAGAAGCCGATTAGCCACCCTCTCGACATCCTGCCAAAGAGGCAGCCATTGGGAATCGCGGTTCCAAACGTAAGGTCTTTGGAAAAGCGGCACAAGCAGCCTCTGGGGACTGAAAAACACATCTTGTGGCGTTCTAACCTGCGTAAACAACTCGGCTCCCCTCAGCTCTAATTTCTAACCCTAAGGCTACGAGACCGCTCTGATACAAAAAAGTCACTCCCCCTATCTAACTTTTACCCATGACAAACATTCAGTTTCCACAGTCACCGGCTCAGGTTTACCGTGAGACAAAGGCACAGGTTGTTGCCTATAACACAGGTGTTGTTCTCAGGATCATCTGGGAGGTTTCAAA
>NZ_JBASXC010000034.1:0-5836 GCF_049276775.1 Rhodoluna sp. | reverse complement strand
AAACAACAAAACCGTATAGGCAGCCGAGAAACCAAAGCCAACCGCCGCATACAAATACGTGAACCAGTTAAGCTCGGCAGGGATTGCGAGGGTCAAGGCTCCAAGGCTAAAGGCCGCGAACTGCATCACCCTGGCTGAAAAGCGAACGCCCCTCAAAGTTCCGTAGAGGCTAACCGCAAGCATGTTGCCGGTTAGAGCAACCAGGGTTATCGCAATCATGCGCATTGACCAAACCTGATCGGCACCTGTTGGAAGAGCAAGTAGATCTAGAAATAGCTGCGGTAGTACGAGCAGGAAAACAGCGCTCAGGCCAAAAACGCCTGCGCCCAACCTAAGCACAAGACGCAGTGGGTGGCTCTCCAGTTTTTCGGTCATGACGAGATGCTAACTAACTTCAGGCAATAGCTCAGGCAAAAAGCTCGGGTAGTGTCGCTTGCCAATGGGAACGAAGCTCCTCTATTTTCCAGGTGGCAAGGTCTTGAATCTCCAGCTCGCCGGTGTTGTCAGTGACTCCGATTCGAAGCACCGGAATGTTTCTTGCATCGCAAAGACCAACGAACTTTACATCGTCCTCGCGGCCAACAGAAACTAGTACGCGGCCGGTGCTCTCAGAAAACAGCGCAGCTGTTCTATCGACACCGTCACGCTCCATAATCTCCGAGATCCAAACCCTTGCACCCATGTTGAATCGAAGGACAGATTCAGTGAGCGCTTGAGCCAGACCCGCGTCAGAGAGGTCGGTTGCCGAGGCAACAAGTCCCTGAAGGCTTGCTCCGTGAAGAAGCTCCGCCAGAGCCTTCTCGTAAGACAGATCAACCTTTGGCGGGCGACCACCCAGGTGGTCGTGAACTACCTCTGCCCAAACCGAACCATCTAGTTCGTCTTTTGTGATGCCGAGTAAATAAATATTGTTGCCCTCGTCTTGCCAGGCGGAAGGAATTCTTCTTGCAACATCGTCGATTACTCCGAGCACACCAACCACCGGGGTTGGGAAGATTGCGGTATCTCCGGTTTGGTTATAGAAACTGACGTTTCCACCGGTCACTGGAATTTCAAGCTCCAGGCAGGCATCGGCCAAACCGGTGGTTGCCTGCTTGAACTGCCACATAACCTCCGGGTTTTCTGGAGAGCCAAAGTTCAAACAGTTGGTTACGGCAAGGGGCTTGGCGCCACTGGTTGCAACATTTCTATATGCCTCAGCCAGAGCAAGCTGGGCTCCCTGGTAAGGATCGAGCTGGCAGAAGCGGCCGTTGGCGTCTGTTGAAAGCGCCACCCCAAGACCGGTTTCTTCAGAGACTCGAATCATGCCGGCGCCATCCGGGTAAGCAAGGGCTGTGTTGCCACCGACGTAGCGGTCGTACTGGTCGGTGATGTATGCCTTATCGGCTTGGTTTGGAGAGGAAATAATCTGAACAAACTGGCTAGCCAAGTCAGTCGAGTTGTCATTGGCGCGGTAAAGGCCACGAGCGTGAACGCTGTCAGCATTTAGGGGATCTTGCCACTTGGGCTGTTCGACTGGCCTTTCATAGACCGGGCCATCGTGAGCCACTGTTCGAGGTGGCACGTTAACGATTTGGTCTTTACCCCAGTTGATCAATAGACGGTCCTGCTTTATGACCTTGCCAAGCACCGAGTACTCAACCTCGTGCTTATCAACAATCTTCTTGAAGGCCTTCAGGTGCTTTTTAGGAACGATAGCCATCATGCGCTCCTGAGATTCGCTCATCAGAATCTCTTCGGGGGTAAGTGACTCATCACGAAGAAGGACTTTCTTTAGTTGAACCTTCATACCCATACCACCGTTTGATGCGAGCTCACTCGTCGCACATGAAATACCGGCACCACCCAAGTCCTGGATACCGGATACACAACCTGCAGCAAATAGCTCGAGGCAGCACTCGATCAAAACCTTTTCGGCGAACGGATCTCCAACTTGAACGGCCGGTCTTCTACTCGGTCCGTCGGCGTCAAAGGTTTCAGATGCAAGTACAGAAACGCCACCGATTCCATCGGCGCCGGTTCTTGCTCCAAACAAAATAACGAGGTCGCCTGCCTTGTCAGCCTTCGCAAGTTTTAGATCTCCGTGCTTGAGCGCTCCGATGCTCAGTGCGTTTACCAGCGGGTTCCCCTGGTAGACCTTGTCAAAAACTGTTTCGCCGCCGATGTTTGGAAGCCCCAGGCAGTTGCCATAGAAAGAAATACCGTCGACAACGCCGTGAACTACACGCGCGGTGTCCGGGTTTTCAGGGGCACCGAAGCGAAGCTGATCCATGACCGCAATTGGCCTTGCTCCCATGGTCAAGATATCTCTCACGATTCCACCAACACCAGTGGCAGCACCCTGGAAGGGTTCGATATAGCTTGGGTGGTTGTGGCTTTCGACTTTGAAGGTGACAGCAAGCCCTTCTCCGATGTCAACAACACCTGCATTTTCACCCATGCCAACCAAGAGGTGCTTTTTCATCTCCGGGGTGACCTTCTCACCGAACTGACGGAGGTAAATCTTTGAAGACTTATAGCTGCAGTGCTCAGACCACATAACCGAATACATGGCTAGCTCAGAAGAGGTCGGGCGCCTTCCAAGGATTTCCCTGATGGATTCGTATTCGTCTTGCTTGAGCCCAAGCGCAGCAAAGGGCTGTTCTTTATCCAATTCTTTTTTTGACTGCTTGACGGTATCGATGATCACGCGGTGATCACCGATTTCAGTACCGACTGAAAAATCTTGAGTCCGTCGATGCCGGAGCGCATGGCAACGGGGGAGTCTGGACCAAAGCCTGGCTCAACCGCGTGCTCGGGGTGGGGCATGAGGCCAACTACGTTGCCGCGTTCATTTCGAAGTCCCGCGATGTCATTCATCGAACCGTTGGGGTTTACCTCCAGGTACCTGAAGGCAACTCTTCCTTCGCCCTCTAGCATCTTTAGAGTTTCCTCGGTTGCGATGTATCCGCCCTCACCGTTTTTCAGCGGGATGGTGATTTCCTCGCCCAGTTCAAACTCGCTGGTCCAGGCCGAGTCGATGTTTTCAACCCGAAGCTTTTGGTCCCGGCAGACAAAGTGCTGCTTCTCGTTTCTGATTAGTCCGCCTGGAAGTAGGTGCGATTCAACCAGGACCTGGAAGCCGTTGCAAATGCCAAGAACAGGAAGCCCCTGGCTAGCTTTTTTGATGATGGTCTGCATGATCGGTGCCTGAGCGGCAATTGCTCCGCAGCGAAGGTAATCGCCGTAGCTAAAGCCCCCGGGCAAGACAACCGCGTCAACTTTTTTGATGGAGCTATCCGCGTGCCATAGCGCTACCGGGGTACCACCTGCCAGCCTGATGGCACGGGCGGCATCGCGGTCATCCAGGGAACCCGGAAAAGTGACAACACCGATCTTCATGACGAATTAGTCCTGCTCGATTGAAACTTCAACGACGTCTTCGATGACGCCGTTAGACAAGAAGCTCTCGGCTATTTTTTTGGCCTCTTCAAGCTCTGCATCGGTTGGGGTGGTTGCGTAGTGAAGTTCAATTCTTTTGCCGATGCGGACCGCGGTGATGTCCTGGTGCCCTGATCTTTCGAGAGCTCTAGCAACAGCTTTTCCCTGGGGGTCTAGAAGGTCCTGCTTGGGCATTACCTGGACGATTATTTTCGGCAACTTTTGGCCCCCTAAGGCGAAACAAATAACTCGGGAATACCCTCAAGTTTACTGGTTTGTAGCCTCGAGCTTTTCGCGCAACTCCGCGTACCTGGAAGAAGTAAGTGCAACAACCTCAGCTGCTAGCACCGGGGGCTTTAAACCCCCCTCCGGGTCCCAATTCTCGAGTAGCCAGTTGCGAACTATTTGCTTATCGAAGCTTTGGTTGCGATTGCCTTCCTCATAGGAAGCTTTATCCCAGTACCTACTCGAATCCGGGGTCAACACTTCGTCCCCCAAAACAATCTGGTTAGTTTCAGGGTCTAAACCGAACTCAAACTTGGTGTCAGCCAAGATAAGGCCCGCCTGATTAGAAATCAGGCTGGCTTTTTCATAAACAAAAAACGAAAGCTCTCGAAGCTTTGAGGCAACTTCTTCGCCAACTATTTCAACTACTTTTTCAAAGCTGATGTTCTCATCGTGATCGCCAAGCTCGGCCTTGAAAGCGGGTGTGAAGATGGGCTCGGGCAATTTATCGCCATCTTTGAGCCCCTCGGGAAGAGTTAATCCGCATAGTTTTCCGGTAGCCAAATACTCTTTGTATCCAGAGCCTGCGATGTAACCCCTCACCACGCACTCGATTGGATACATCGACAACTTCTTTGCAACCGTGGCACGTCCAAATACCTGCTCAGGAACTGCAACTCCGGTTGCCAAATGATTTGGAACTTCTAATTTTTCAAACCAAAAGTTAGTGACCGAGGTAAGACTCTCGCCCTTGCCTGGGATTTCTGGCTCGAGGATATTGTCAAAGGCGCTGATCCGATTGGAGGCAACAATCAAAATCAAATTGGATTGAGCCGGGTTCTCACTCTCGAAGAGATCCCTTACCTTGCCGCTGTAAAGATGTTTCCAACCAGAGATTTCTTCTGGCACCTTACTCGGCCACCTTCGCCGCTATGTCTTTGCGGTAGTGAGATCCCTCGAGGGTTATCTTTCCGATTGCTTTGTAGGCGCTCGATCTAGCCTCCTTGAAAGTTTCTCCGGTTGCAACAACCGAAAGCACCCTTCCAACTGCTGAGGCGTAGCAAACTTCAACACCTTCCACTTGCTCCGCCTCTTCTATGCCCTTTACTTCTCTAACTTCAGCTTGCGTTGATGGGTAGCCTTCCGATGCCAAGACCACTGTGACGGCCCTGTCCTTGCTGAACTGCGCCTCGGGGGCAGAGTCCAGGTGGCCGGTGGCTGCCTTGAAAAGAAGGCCATCTAGCGGGGTAATCAATCTGGCGAGAACTACTTGAGTTTCTGGATCGCCGAAGCGGGCGTTGAACTCAATTACCCTTATGCCGCGGTCAGTCACAATAAGTCCGCAATACAAAAGCCCAACAAAGGGAGCACCCAGCCTTGCAAGTTCTTGAATCGTTGGAAGGGCGACAGCATCCTCAACTTCCTGGATAAAACTTTCTTCAAGCCAAGGCAAAGGGCTGTATGCGCCCATGCCTCCGGTGTTTGGTCCCAGATCATTATCAAAGGCACGCTTGAAATCTTGTGCCGGGGTTAGCGGCATAACCGATACGCCGTCAGACAGGAAGAACAAACTAACTTCCGGACCCGATAGGTACTCTTCGACCAGAATTCCCATTTGAATAAACTGCGCCGCATGCTCCAAAGCCGCAGCGGAGTCTTCGGTCACAATCACACCTTTTCCTGCGGCGAGGCCATCGGCCTTGATGACGAACGGGGCACCAAAATCCTCCATGGCCTGCTCAACCTCAGCCAATGTTTTGCACTGCCTAGCCATTGCGGTTGGAACATCGGCTGCCGCCATCACTTGCTTCGCGAATGACTTACTTCCCTCAAGTTGGGCAGCAAGTTTGCTGGGGCCAAAAACGGCAACGCCTTGAGACCTCAAGGCATCGGAGACTCCGGCAACGAGGGGAGCTTCCGGTCCGATGATTGCCAGTTCGATTCCGCGCTCAAGGGCAAACTTAGAAACTTCGAGTGGGTCGTTGGGGTCTAGATCCTTTTCGCATACGACTTGTTTAGCGATGCCTAAGTTGCCTGGAGCAACCAGAATGTCGTTTTTGTCTGTTCCGGTTCTAAGCAGGGCTTTGACTATTGCGTGCTCTCTGGCACCTTGCCCTAAAACCAAGATCTTCATTCCCTCAAGTTTAGTTAGCTTGAGAATGCGGTGAAGTTTGTAGGCTGGGGGCTGTGA